>NZ_JBVVPB010000003.1:0-287500 GCF_055807435.1 Bradyrhizobium sp. Ken51
ACGTCGTCGGCGGTCAGGCCATAGCCGACCAGCTTTGCCGGATCGACCCAGACGCGCAAGCTGCGTTCCGTCGAATACAGCGTGGCGCGGCCGACGCCGGGGATGCGGCGGATCTCGCCGAGCACGTTGCGTATCATGAAGTCGCCGAGGCCAACCTCGTCGAGGCTGCCGTCGGTCGAGTTCAGCGTGATGATCTGGAGCACTGCGCTGGAGGCTTCCTCGATCAGGATGCCCTGCTGGATCACCGCGCGCGGCAGCCGCGCCTCGACCCGCTTGATGCGGTTCTGCACCTCGACCGAAGCGGCGCTGGTATCGGTGCCCGGCACGAAATTGGCGATGATCTCGACTTGGCCGAGCGAGTCGCTGGTGGATTCGAAATTGAGGATGCCGGAGGCGCCGTTGAGCTCCTCCTCGATCAGCCGCGTGACGCTGTTGTAGAGGTTTTCCGGCGAGGCGCCGGGATAGCTGGTCGAGATCGAGATCGAGGGCGGCGCGATGATCGGATATTGCGCGATCGGCAACAGCGGAATCGAAATTGCGCCGACCAGACAGATGAACAGCGCGACCACCCAGGCGAAGATCGGCCTGTCGATGAAGAAGCTCGCCATGGCGCGTTACCCGCCGGCCTCCGCGGTCCGCCTGTCGGCGGGGGCCCCAGGTTCGGTAGTCCAGTCCTGCGGCCTGACTTCGTCACCAGGCGCGAACTTCTGGAACCCTTCGACCACGACCTTGTCGCCGGCCTTCAGGCCCTCGGTGACGAACCAGATTCCGTCCTGCACCGAGCCGGTGCGCACCGGCTGCACCGCGATGTGGTTGTCGTCCTTGACGACGAACACCTCGCTGCCGCCGCCGCCATTGCGCTGGATCGCCTGCTGCGGCACCGCGATCGCGTCGCTATCGAGGCCTTGGTCCATGCGCACGCGGACATACATGCCGGGCAGCAGTTCGCGTTTGGGATTGCGGAACTCGCCCCGCAACGTTACCTGCCCGGTATGGGCGTCAACCTTGGCGTCCGAGAACAGCAGCTTGCCCTCAAGCGGGTAGAATGTGTTGTCGTCAAGCACCAGGTGCACTTTGGCGGCACCGGAGGCGATACGCTCGAGGTCGCCAGTCTCGAAAGCTCGGCGAAGTTGATGGAGCTCGTTCACCGACTGGGTGAAGTCGGCATACACGGCATCGAGCTGCTGGACGGTGGCGAGATTGGTCTCGTTCTGCACGACGAGCGCGCCTTCTGTGACTAACGCTGCGCCAACCACACCATCGATCGGTGCACGAACGGTAGCGTATTCCAAATTGAGGCGAGCGCGTTCCAGTTCTGCTGCGCGCTTTTGGACTTCCGCCTTTGCCTGGCGCTCCGACGCAATCGCCTTCTCATTCTGAGCCTCCGATGTCACGCGCTCACTTGTAAGGAGAGCGACCCTCCGCGCCTGCTGGCTGACTTGCATCAATGCAGCCTCCGCCTTGGCGAGCGCAGCCTCGTTGGCCATCACCTCGACCTCGAAGGGACGCGGATCGATGCGGTACAGAGGATCGCCCGCCTTCACTTCGCTGCCCTGGCGGAACAACCGCGCGACCACGATTCCGGAGACGCGGGGGCGGACCTCCGCCACGCGGTGGGGAGCAATTCGGCCGGGCAACTCTCGGACAATGGGTCGAGCCTGAGGCTTCACCACAAGGGTGCTAACCTCACCGGGGATCGGTTGTTGCAGAGACGCGGCCTTTGGCTGGTCGCATCCGCCAAGTAGCGAGCCAGCTGCCGCAAGCAAACAACCGACGTGAGCCGCTCGCGTAATAGTCGATTTCATCAGTTCTCCACCCCATTCACACAACCTTGGCGCAATCAGGTTCAACCCGCTGAACATACGTCCTAATGACGTCGACTCTTCCGACGGAAGCAGTCGATACGCGCCGATAAATAGCGCTGGTACGCAGCCCCGACTACATGGTGGCAATGACAGGATTGCTCCATCGAACTGAATTCATCGGCAATCGCACTCCATCCTCTCTCGCACTTGGAATACCCTCACTCAAATCCGCCAGATCATCGGCACAATGGTGTACTCAGTCGCCAAGCTTGCGAGATGCCACTCCAAAGATGAAGGGTAAGTCATTCAGACCGTAGCGTGTTGCTTGAACTCAGACCAACGGACGACAGGCTGGCTGAGCGTCAGGAAGCACCGATTGCGCTATCCCTGAAGAATCTCCAACGTCAGGGTATCGGATCTGAGGGTAACAGGCCCTGCCGTTTCGATTAGCAACGCGCTGCCCAGAATCTAAGACAAGCCCAGCGGCGCGACGCGCATTCCGGAAATACAGGCCACGCCGGCAAACCATTCTGCCCAGCGAGCGCGCAGTGATGGAGCTACGTTGGCACCTATGAAGTACACGTCGCATCATGCTGCAGGAATTGCACAAGACCTGGCGTTTGGCGGCCGCAACCCTCTCACAATTCGTGAGCAACGAATTGGCGGGTGAGCTCTGCCACTCCTGCGACAGATCGCTTCCGTTGCTACACCGGTGCGGGAGCCGTCGCGATGATATTCGATGGAGAGCCAGAGCGTCCCCCAAACGTTCCATTCTCCGCCCCCAAAACAGCAGCTTGTAAACCGCGAAGCCAAATCACTAGTAGTTAAGCAGGAAGTGGCTGATTTGGCAGTCAGGCTCACCCTGCCTCCGTCAGGAAAACCCTCACAGCGGCGTTTTCAAATGAGCGATAGACTGCCGTCTCTTCTGGTCCAACTGGCGCTTTTACTTTAATCAGCACGCTTTCGAGCCGCCGCTTGGCTCGACTGCCGCAGCGGAGGAACCTGGGTCGCGCCGCGTATCGGAGCCGTAGCCTCCTTGGCAAAGGCCTGAAGCGGCTCGGGCGCAGCGGGGCGGGTTACCGTTAACTCGAGTACTGCCCGTTCCTTGGACAGGATCTGCCAGCGGATGCGTTCGATCAGCCCCTGGGAAACGATTTCTAGATCAGGCACTGGCGCCGCAAGTCGCTTGGTGCTTTCAATCCGCACTACAAGCAGGAGCGCCCTGCCGGTACGCTCCTCTGGGCGACGATGCGGTCGGAACACGACTATCAGTGTGTAACCAGCGGACACGCCGAGTCGGACAACTTTCCGAATGCTTCTTCGCCCGACATAGTGTGAACCAGTTTGTAATAGTCCCAAGGTTGTTTGGACTCGTCGGGTTTCTTGACCTGCATGATATACATCTCATGCTCCATGAGGCCGTCGGCACGGATCTTGCCGTTGCTGGTGAACATGTCGTCAATCTTCATCTTCTTGAGCTCCGCCATGACCTTCTCTGAATTGGTGGAGCCGGCAGCCTTGACCGCGTTGAGGTAGCTCATAGTCGCCGAATAGTAGCCCGCCTGATTCATGGTGGGCTCGCGCTTCGTCTTCTCATAGTAGCGTTTGGCGAAGGCGCGGGTCTTCTCGTTGAGATCCCAATACCAGCCAGTGGTGAGATAGAGACCCTGTGCGGTCTTGAGACCGAGGCTGTGAATGTCGCTGATGAAGGCGAGCAATGCGGCCGGCTTCATTGTCCTAGCGATGCCGAACTCGTCGGCAGCCTTGATCGAGTTAGTGAAGTCGTTGCCGGCATTGGCGAGTCCAAGCACCTGCGCACCCGCGTTTTGCGCCTGGAGCAGATAGCTGGAGAAGTCCGACGTGGAGAGCGGAACGCGCACGGCGCCGATCACCTTGCCGCCATTGGCCTCGACCACCTTCGAGGCGGACTCCTGCAACTGGGTGCCAAAGGCGTAGTCGGCTGTGAGGAAGAACCAGGTTTTGCCGCCCTGCGTCACCATGGTCTTGGCGGTACCATTGCCGAGTGCCGTCGTGTCGTAGACATAGTGCACCGTATAGGGTGTGCAGTCCTTACCGGTCAGTGATGCGCCGGCTGCGCCGATAGCGATGAACGGAATTTTCTTCTCCTTGGCGACATTGTTCATCGCCAGGCTGACTCCCGTGTTCGATCCGCCGAGAATCATCGTAACGCCGTCGCGATCGGCCCATTCCCGGAACTTTTGCGCTCCAACGTCGGGCTTGTTCTGGTGATCGGACACCAAGAACTCGATCTTGTTACCGAGCACACTGCCGCCAAAATCCTCGATGGCCATCTTTGCCGCCTCGACGCCCCCGGGGCCGATCACGTCGGCATAAAGGCCGGACATATCGTCGATATCGCCGATCATGACCTTGTTTTCGGCCGCCTGTGCAGTCGTTACCGCCATTGACGCTGCCAGCAACAGTTGAACCGTTCTTGCCGAAATGTATTTCATTTGACGTGTTCCTCTTTTTCGATTTCAGCGCGAGGTCGGGAAGACTTCGCGTCGTCACGTCGCGCTCGTTGAAATCAACTAGACGCCGAGATAGCGCTGGAGCAGCTCCGGTTGCGCCTTGAGCTCCCGAGCTGGCCCGTCGTGCACGATGTGTCCGTTGTTGATGATATAGATCCGGCTCGCCAGCGCCAGCGTCGCCGTCAAATTCTGCTCGACTAGCACGATGGTCTGGCCGGCGGCGGCGAGTTCGCGGCAGGCCTTGACGAGATCGTGAACGATGACGGGCGCGAGCCCCTCGAACGGCTCGTCCAGCAGCACGATCTTTGGATCGCGCACCAGCGCGCGCGCGATAGCGAGCATCTGCTGTTCGCCGCCGGACAGCTCGGTGCCGCGGTTGCTACGCCGCTCCTTTAGCCGCGGAAACATCTCGTAGATGCGGTCGAGCGGCCAGCGTTTCGGCGCGGTGATGCCGGCGAGCAGGATATTCTCCTCCACCGACAGGCTGCCGAAGATGCGGCGTTCCTCGTGAACGAGCTGCATGCCCGCCTGCGCTATTCTGTGGCTCTTTCGGCCGGCGATATCGATGCCGTCGAACTTCACGCTGCCGCTACGCGGCGTCACGACGCCCATCAGGCTCTTCAGCGTCGTGCTCTTGCCGGCGCCATTGCGGCCGAGCAGCGCCACCACCTCGTGACGCTCGACGTGCATGGCGACGTCGAACAGGATGTGAGAGTCCCCGTAATAGCTGTTCAGGCCGTTGACCTCGATCAGGCTCATGCCGCGATCTCTCCGTGCACCCCGCCGAGATAGGCTTCCTGGACAGCGGCGTTGGCCTTGATTTCCTCAGGCGCGCCGGAGGCCAGCACCCGGCCTTCCTGGAGCACGGTGACGCGCTCGACCAACTCGAACAGCGAATCCATGTCGTGGTCGATGATGATCATGGTACGGCCGCGCGCGATCGACTTGAGCAGCTTGACGGTCTCGACACGCTCTCGCGGGCTCATGCCGGCGAGCGGCTCGTCAAGCAGCAGCAGGCGCGGCGACGTGGCGAGCGCAAGCCCGATTTCCAGCCTGCGCTTCTCGCCATACGCAAGCTCGGATACCGGCGTGTCGGCACGACGAGTCAGGTTCACCAAAGCGAGCGTGTGCGCCACCTGCTCCGTCAGGCCCTTGACGCCGGCGAGCGTGCGGAGCAGGTCGAGCCGGAATTTTCCGCGCAGCTCTGCGAGTGCGGCGATCGTCAGGTTCTCCCGCACCGTCAGCCCGGTGAAGAGCTGGTTGACCTGATAGCTTTTGGTCAGTCCGAGCTGGCAAACCTCGGTGACCTTCAATCCGGTGATGTCGCGCCCCTCGAACACGATCTGGCCGGAGGTCGGCGCGATCTCGCAGGTCAGCATCTTGAAGAAGGTCGACTTGCCGGCGCCGTTAGGGCCGATGATCCCGCGCAATTCGCCCTGATTGACGCTGAAATCGATGTCGCTGTTGGCGACGAGGCCGCCATAACGCTTGGTAAGGCCGGTGGCTTTGAGGATCGGTCCGGAATAGGCGGGATGCGCGACCTCCTTCGCCTGCATCGGCGCGGGCGGGAGTTGCTGCGCGGCCTCGCCATCAGCGGCCTCTTGCTCTACTCCCGCTTCCCTCCGCTTCCGCCCGTCGGAGACAAGGCGATATAGATCGGCGACACCGCCGATGATGCCGCCGCGCAGGAAGCAGACCAGCAGCACGAACACGACGCCCAGCACCAGCTTCCAGGTCGCGCCGAGGCCCAGCGCGGACTGGAGGAAGTCCTGAAGGAAGAGCCAAACGGTTGCGCCGACCAGCGGTCCGAACAACGTGCCCCTGCCGCCGATGGCCGTCTGCATCACGAGCTGGCCCGAGGTGTCGAAGGTGAAGGCATCAGGCGGCATGAAGGCCTGGAGCACGCCGAGCAGGCCGCCGGCGAAACCGGCGTAAGCCGCCGCGATCACGAAGGCCGTCAGCTTGTAGCCGTGGATGTTGTGCCCTACCGCGGTGGCGCGCAGCGGATTGTCCCGGATCGCGCTGAAAATAGCGCCGACCGGCGAACGTACGATCCTGAGCGCGATGATGACGCCGATGAAGTAGCACAGCGCGATGAACTGGTAGAGCGACCAGCCATTGGTGAAGTGGAGCGTGGTGAAGCCGAGATCGAAGCTCGGCGTCGGCACCCCGGGCAGACCGTTCTCGCCGCCGGTGAAATCCGACAGCGGATTGAACTCGACGAAGAAGAAGACCTGCGCGATCGCCACGGTGATCATGGCGAAATAGATCCCGGTGCGGCGCAGCGCAATCAGGCCGACGAGGTATCCGGTCGCCGCGGCCGCGATCATGCCGATGATCAGCGCACCCAGCACGTTGCCGAACCCGGCGCGCGTCAGCAGGTAGGCCGCGACGAAGCCGCCGGTGCCGTAGAAGGCGGACTGACCAAACGAGAGCAGGCCGGTGAAACCGAACAGGATGTCAAAGCCGAGCCCGAACAGGCCCCAGACCAGGATCCTGTTCACGGTGTTCGGCGCGAAGCCGAGATGAGGCAGCACGAAGGGGGCTGCGATCAAGCCGATCGCAGTCAGGGCTTCGATCAGGAACGGGCGTTGCTTGAGCATCAGGTGATCTCTTACTCGCGGCCCTGGACGCCGAGCAGGCCATGCGGTCGCACCACGAGCACGAGCGTCATGACCGCAAACAGCATCACATAGGCATAGCCGGGGTTGAACATGGAGGTGACGCTGATGATTTCGCCGGCGATCAGACCGCCGAGGATCGCGCCTGGAAACGAGCCGACGCCGCCGATCACCACCACCACGAAGGTCTGGACCAGGATGTCGTCTCCGATGCCCGGTGTCAGCGACACCACCGGCGCGTTGACGATGCCGGCAAAGCCGGCGGCCATCGCGCCGATGCCGAACACCACCATGAAGACGCGATAGACATTGATGCCGAGCGAATCCACCATCACGGAATCCTCGATGCCGGCCCGCACGATCAGGCCGAGCCGGGTCCGGTAAAGGATGATGAACAGCGCGCCGAGGGCGATCGCGACGATGCCGACCACGGCGAGGCGGTAGGTCGGATAGAACATGAAGCCGAGATTGGTGATGCCCCGAAACAGAGCCGGCGGCGGCACCAGCTGCGACTGGCTCGAGAAGATCAGGCGCACGAGCTCGACGAAGCAGATGCCGAGCCCGAAGGTCACGAGCAGTTGATCTTCGTGTGGGCGATCATAGAAGTGGCGGATAATGACGCGTTCCATGACAACGCCGAGCAGCATGACGAAGAGCGAGCCTGCGATCACCGCGAGGATGAACGATTCCGTGTACTGGTAGGCCACGAAGCCGGCATAGCCGCCGATCATGAACATCGCGCCGTGCGCAAGGTTCAGCACGCCGAGCGTGCCGTAGATGATGGTCAGGCCAGAGCTGATCAGCGCGAGCAAGGCTCCCAATGCGAGCCCGTTGAAAAGCTGTGAAACGAGGTTGGGCCAACTTATCATGCGACAATCGCTGTTGTGGCGCGAGAGGGTGCGCGTCAGAAAACGGTGACGCCGCGGGACCGGAGTGCAGTCCGCGGCGTCACAGGGGTTTGCGAGATCTCAGCTGTAGTCGCCGAGATGGCAGCCGAAGGCGTCGGGCTTCTGCATCAGGCCTTCGCCCGGGACGATCTCGACGACGTCGTACCAGTCTTCCTTGTTCTTCATGTCCTTCTGCTGCTTGCCCTTGACGATGATCACCGGGCGAACGCACTGGTGATCCTCGGGGCGGTAATGCACGTCGCCGACCAGCGACGGGATCGTTTCGCCCTTCTCGTAGGCCTTGATCACGTCGGGCGGACTGAAGCTGCCGGCCTGCTCGCACATGTGCGCCCAATGCGCGAAGCTGACATAGGCGTTCTCGGCGCCCCATTCGGGCTTGTAACCGTACTTCTTCTCGAAGGCTTCGTTGAACATCTTGGCCAGCGGGAACTTGTCCTCGATCGTCCACCAATAGTCGGTGGCGGCATAGACGCCCTGCATCAGGCCGCCGGTCTCGCGCGCGATGAAAGGCACCTGATACGGCACGACCAGCTTCATCTTGTCGAGCACGCCGAACTGCTTTGCCTGCTGGGTCGACAGCACCGCATCATGGCCCCAGTTCACGTTGATGAGCACGTCGGCGCCAGAGTTCGCGACGTTCAGCAAGTAAGAGGAATAGTCCGGCGCGCCGAGCGGGGCGACCTGGTTGGTGACGGTGGTCCAGCCAGCGGTCGCAAGGAAGTCCTGCATCGACTTCGTGACGGTGTGGCCGTAGGTGTAGTCCGGCGTGAGATACGCGGCCTTCTTGCCCTTGCCGAACTCCCGCACCATCACCGGGCCGATCGCTGCAGCCGCAGTCTGCCCGTAGAAGTTCTGGCGGAAGCCGTAGCGAACGCAGTCCTTGCCTGTGGTGTCGTTCGAGCCGGAAATGCCGCACACGAAGATCACATGCTCGCGCTGGGCGAGCTTGTTGAGCGCCACCGCAACGGCGCTCGACGTGCCGCCGGTGATCATGATCGCCTTGTTCTCGCTGATGAAGCGCTGTTGCGCCTGCACCGCCTCGTTCGGCTTGGCCGCGGAATCCGCAACGCCAAACTTGAGCTCCTTGCCGAGCACGCCCTTGTTGGTCTTGGGCGAGATCTTCTTAATCAGCTCGTGGCCTTCATTGATGTGCTCGATAGCGAGCTGGTAACCCTTGAGCTCGTCCTCGCCCTGCACCGCGTAGGTGCCGGTGCGCGGCACCGAGATGCCAATGAAGGCGGTGGAACCCGACACACCAACCGGATAAGTGCCAATCGCCGGCTTGTCGTCGGCAAAGGCCGGCATCGCCGGCAGCATGGAGCCGCCGATGAGGCCGGCAGTGGTCTGGAGCAGACCACGGCGCGAGATGCCGCGTCGAATTAGATCGTCAATCATGGTCGTTTCCTCCGAATTTCGTTCTTGTTTTGCAGGCGCGAGCACGACCTGTCCGGCGACAGTCGACCGCAAAGCCCTGCTGCGCTGGGCACGTCACATCCGCGTTTAGCTCTTGGCGCTAAGCATTGCTTGTAAAGCCCCTCTGTCAATTTCGCCTTTGGTCGAACGACAAAAATTATCACGTGAAAACATATCGGATCACGATATATATTAGCCTTTGTGAGTACGAGGCTGGCGAGCTTGGCGAGAGAAATGGCGCGGCGAACGACAGTGGCGGGTACCCGGAAGCGACGGTCATGGCCGCAAGGTGCGGAGCGGCAGGAGGCGGCGTGGTCGGTGGAAGAGGTGAACGGACAGGGGGCGACGCCACAGTCCCGTGATGCCTCGCCCATGCCCGAGCCTCGCAATCGAACGACCGGTGAGCGGGGACCGGCAGTCGGCTCTGTTCAGGCGAAGCGTGTGCCCGGGCCGATGAAGCGGCTGAGCGTGCGTGCCCAGAACGTCCTGAAGGAGCTCGCAGTCGAGCTCACTGCCGAGCAGCCGCCGAAAGGGAATTGGTCGCCGTCGCGCGAGTTGCTGCGGGCGCTGACGGCCGAACGTCTCGCGACGGCGCGCAATTGCGGGCCGCATACGATGCGGGAGATCGTGGAATGGGCGCAGGGCTGCGGCGTAACCGTCAAGCCGGTAATCCCGCCCGGCGGTTCGCTGTCGCAGATGTGGAGCGAGCTGATCGCCAATGCCTCGGCAGGCAGCCTGACCAGCGCCGAGATCGCCGGTGCGCTGCAGCGCTCGATCAGGCGGAAGAGCGCCCGGATCCCGATCGCGTTTCAAATCATCCTGGTGAAGATCCTGCTGTCGAGCTTCGAATAGGGGCGCAATAGCTGTGCATCCGGAATTCCCGCTGCTTGGTCCGGGCACTCCTGCTTGCTACTTTTGGCTAACGGCCCGCGTTGCCGGGTGGGAAGCACGGAGGCGGCACGGCATGGTTCAGGTGAAGAGGACGCAACGGGCGACTGCGGCCAGGTCCGGGCGGTCCTCAGCCACCCAGCCGATGCGTGACTCCGACTATGCTGCGCTTGCGCAGTTCCGGTACGAGATCCGGAGCTTTCTGGCCTTCAGCGAGGCAGCCGCAGCAAAGCAGGGATTGACGCCGACACAGCATCAGGCGCTGCTTGGGATCAAGGGCTTCGTGCGCCCGGGTCCTGCGACAGTCGGTGATGTTGCGCGCTTTCTGCTGATCCGGCCTCACTCGGCGGTTGAATTGATCAATCGTTTGGCCAAGCTTGGGCTAGTAAGCCGGGTTGCCGACCCGCAGGATGCCAGACGTGTGCACCTCATACTGACCGGGCGAGGTGAACAGAAACTGCGGGCACTATCGCAGAGAAATCTTCAGGAGCTCCGCCGTGCCGCGAGCCCGGCACTGAATCGCCTGCTGAAGTCGTTTCGGCACTCTGGCGGGCCGAATTCCGACGCCTAAGCCCTGGAGCCAACTCTACTCGGCTTAACTGCTGCCTGGGAGTGCCGACATAGGGTACGCATTCGCCTCCTGGACGATGGCTTCCAACCCACTCCGTGACCGATTGCATTTTGGGCGGGTTTGTACGGTCGTCTCTATGTCTCGAAAGGCGACTATCTGGTGAGCAGGCCTGAAATCAGGGCCGCAGCGCCGAGGCCAATGAACGACAAGATTATTGGAGGATACAGAACCAGCGCTGCTTCAAAGCGCAGGAACTTCGGTTGCTCGCCGGTCCGATCGGGAAGCCCAATGAAGATCAGGATGCCTGCTACCGCAAGCATCGCAGCTCCGATCAGCATGTTCATATTCGCTTCCTCCACATCACGGAGCAAAACGTCGCAAGCACGAGAGTGCGACCGAGCTGTCGTTTTGGAAAGAGCCAAACGTACGCTTTGGTACCGATTTTCTTGAAGACCGCTTTTAAAGAGGCCCTCAGATCTGCTTCACGCCATGACCGGCATTGGTGGCTAGGCCAAGAACCCGCTCGCGAGTGCGACTTCTCGCTGCGTCCACCAGCATCGTGCCTGCCCAGCGATAGACGTTGTGCTCCTTTACCTGCTGTCGCATGAGCTTCATGCGCTCGGCCTGCTCCTCGATTGGCATTGTAAGTGCAAGCTCGATAGCCGATGCCATTTCGTCGGTGTCATAGGGATTGACGATGAGAGCCTCGGATAATTCTCGTGACGCCCCGGTGAAGCTCGACAAGATAAGGACGCCAGCGTTGTCTTCTCGCGAACTAACGAACTCCTTCGCGACGAGGTTCATTCCGTCGTGCAGGCTGCTGACGACGCAGGCATCGGCCCCTCTGAACAGCCGGAACACGTCTGACGGCTCGTAGTGCCGCGCGACCAAATGCATCAAGGGTTGGCGACCGCGGTGCCGCTCGTTTATTTCGGCAGTGAGCGCCTCCGCTTCAGCCTGGAGCCTCGAGTACGCGCTGAGTTTGCTGCGCGTAGGTGCTGCGACCTGGATGAACGCAACCCTGTCCCTCCAGGCCGGATTGCGCAACAAGAGCGCGTCGACCGCCTGCATACGATCAAGGATTCCTTTGGTGTAGTCGAAGCGTTCGACACCGACAATCAGTCTCGTTCCTTCCGCTAACCCAAACTGCGAGATGATACTGGATCGGCATTCCGTGGGAGGTGGTAGCTTTTCCAGTTCCCGTGGCGGCCATTCGATCGAGATTGGATAGGCACGTATTCTGGTCTCATGCCCTCCAAGGCTGACCGCCTGCACCTCGCGATCGATCCTGCTCTCCAAGAAGCGATCCACACCCTCGATGAAGTTGTTACAGTGAAATTGGGTATGAAATCCAACAATGGTGCTGCCGAGCAATCCTTCGATAATCTCCGCCTTCCATGGGCAGATGCTGAAGGTTTCCGCATTTGGCCACGGAATGTGCCAGAAGGTTATGATCGTCGCCCTGGGCAGGCGCTCACGGATCATTCTTGGAGCAAGCGCGAAATGATAGTCCTGGACCAGCACGATAGGGTCCTCGGCGCGCGCCTCGGCAACGACAGCATCAGCAAAGCGCTGGTTGATCTGCCGATACATTTGCCAGTCGCTGGACCTGAACGTAGGGCGCACGAAAGCGATATGGCACAATGGCCACAGCCCTTCGTTGGCAAAACCGTAGTAATATCCGTCCTGTTCTTTCTCAGAGATCCAGATGCGCCGAAGCGTGTAGGCCGGGGCCGCCTCGGGGACGCGGAGCCTATCGCGGTCGTCGACAGTCTCCCGATCGGCGCTGCCGCTGCCGTGTGCGATCCAAGTGCCACCGCAGGCACGCATGATCGGCTCCAGGGCCGAGACCAATCCACTCGCCGGCCGCTGCACCACAGTCCCCGCTTCCGAAGTGTTGTGAATGTAGGGCTCCCGATTGGAAAGGACGAGAACTTCGGCCCCCGGCAGGACGCTTTGCAGCACCTCTTGAAGCGATTTCGGCGTCCACTCGATCTGGCTTGTAAACGTAACTTGTTCGGCGCTACGCAACAGCTTGTGAATTTCTCGATCAATAGACGAGCCACCGAGTTGATGGTGCACTCCCTGAGCACCTCGACGGACCTCCTCGACCGCGCGTCGCAATGCCTTCATCCAGCCGCGCATCATGAGGACGGCGAAAATGATCGTACCAACGGTCAGGACCAGAACGACGCCGGCAAGCGCGGCAAGCAGATACGCCAGCACCTGGCTGGACCTGGCCGCCGCGAAGCTGAGGTCGGTTAGAATGACGAGGTAGGAACGACCTCGGCTACTCGAGATCGGAAACGCAGCTACAAGAATTCGTCGCCCGCCGCTGGCGATGCTTGCGAAACTCTCGTTCTCGGATTTAGCCGACTTTTCGCAGGAGAAGCTCGCCGGCATCTCCGGTGTTGGCGCGAGCAACGAGCCTTCCGGATCACAAAATCCAACCGCGAGAATCTTCTTGTCGAGCGCCACTCTCTTGAAAAGGTCCGAGAGCCGGTCCCACGCCTGGTCTTCCACATCGCGACTAAGCAACGGCTGGATGGCGTTGAAGACCAGCTTGGATCTGGCTTCAACATCGCTTCGCGACCATTGCTGTACGATTCCTCCGGTAAATGGCGAGATACCGAAAGCCACGACTGCGGCTACCGCCAGGCCGAAAATGCCATAGCGGAAGAACTCCTTGTACGATATCGGGGTCACTCCGGAGCTACCCCGACTGTCCGCAAGCATTTGCTCGAGCCGTCTAGCAGGCGCAGCTCTCGCGGCCCATTGGGCACTGCCGATTGCGCTAAGCGGTAGTGAGCGAACATATACCAGACCAAAGGACGGCTGCTGTTAGCTCGGATTGGCGAGCCGCTTCCCCTGCTCAAAGCCCGTACGCTCGTTGTTGCAGGTGAGACAAGTCGCACGTGCCATTTGCGTACCGTGGATTGCCAGCCGTTCATGACGATGCGGCGTCTTTTCCTCGCAAGACAGGCAGTACGCTTGCGGAAACACATTGAGTGCCGTTTGATTCGATTTGCTGATCATGAAAGCCCCCTGCGCAATATCCTTCGGAGGTCGCCCGCGAGCAAGCGGCAGCGGGGCAGATCGGCTGCTTATTGTACAGAACTGTACCCTGTTTCGTCGCGTAGCAAGCTGTGTGCGCTCTGCCGAAGATCACTCCTGTCCCACACAGCAGCCCGCCAACGTCCGGGTGAATTGGCGCGCGGCGGAAGCTGGGATCCCAGCGTTCCTCGGCTGGGGTCCGCCTCTCCTGACGGCATGACCTGTCCATCAGTCCCGGGCAAGGTCGGTGGTCGATTCCCCTGCCCGTCGTTCAAAGCGAAGCCGGTTGTACGGTTGCACCCCGAGCAATCTTGCAAGTCAGCGCCTCTTGAATTCGTTTCACTTGCGCTTCTTCGGCAGCGCATTCTTCCCGACGATCGAAAGCGCAATCAGACCGAATGTGATCAGGCGCGGGATGAAGTACACCGGCTCGCTCGCATTCGTCACTTGCACCACAGCCAGGACAAATCTCGCAACGGCGTCGATCACAAACGCAGCCGCAAAGAGCAGGAAAAAGGTGTCGCCCGTCTTACGCCAAAACTTCAGGAAATATATGCTCGCCAGGAGCGATGCGAATGCCGTCGCACCTGAAAGAACGGGATTCAAATGGTCCATCAGTCGGCCTCCCAGATCATGCCGATAAGTAGGACCGTCATGGCGAACAGGCCGATCGACAGACGCACGGCGGAAAGATCAACTTGAGGAAATACGATCTTATCGATCCACAGAGCAGCATTTTCGAAAATCAGACCCGCGAAGCAGACGGCGCTCCATAGGAGCAACTTCGACCTGTTACCGATATATGCCCGAACGAGCAGCCATGCACAAAAGCCGCTCGTGATCGCGCAAAGTGTGTAAATCACCGCAGCCATGACTAATCCTTTCGAATCCTGAAGGCATCTGAAAATGCCTGGATGCGGCGCGGCCTATTGTGGATGATATGTGTGATCGGGATCAGATGCCGCGAATATGCTAAGGCTAAGCTATCCACCACTGCCCGCATTTCGGGGCGCGGCGCAAAGGCATAGATCCCCGCCTCGCCGTCGAGGAAGCCATCCTTCCTCAGGGACGCTAGAGCATCGGCCATCTCGATCTTGCCCGCGTAAAGGCGTGCAGCGAGCGATTCCACGTCGAAGCGCTCGCCGGGCCGCTTGTGGAAGAACAAAAGGGCTTCGAGCTGCGCCACAGAGCAAATGTAGCGTCGGACAAGCTCCTCTACTTCTTCCGGCAGTGCTTCATCAGACATCGTCGACCTCAGCCAGCGGCACGCAAGCTGATCGATTCAATGCGGAAATTCAAGACTGCTTTTCCTGCTACGACAAATCTAGCGACCGGATCAAAGACAACTGGAAAAGGCGGCGCCATCTCAGATGACACCGCCGATAAGCATGCTGGAAATGCCGACCGAAATCGGCTCAGTACTTGAATTCAGGCATCTTCTTCAGCTGATCCTTGTTGGCGTTCAGCACCACGTGGTCCGGATACCAATTGTCGCTTCGGTGGGCCGACGTTGATGCGCTTCCCGTCGTGCTCGTCGAACCGGCATTGCCGGTCTTTCCAGCGCCATCGCTGGACGCCGTCTTCACCGGTTCTTTGGCGAATTTGAGCTGATCGAACGTTACGGCGACGTTGTGCTCGCCCATTCCAAGGAATCCTCCCACCCCGATCACCACGTTGGCAACCCGCCCGCTGGAATCCAGGATCAGATCATTGATGTCGCCGATCTTCTCGTTGCTATTATTATAGACGTTCACGCCAACGAGTTTCGATGCACGCCATTCGCCCTCCTTGTGCATGGAGGCCGTCGAGGCAGTCGGCTGCATGTTGGGCGCCGCGGTCGTCGCGCTGTTCTGGGGCGACTGCGCCATGGCAGGCGTAGCCAGCAGCATCGCGGAGGCAAGAATGCAAATTGATGTCTTCATGACGATTGCTCCTAGTTGTGTTGGATCATCGTCAACTCATCGCATGCTCGCAAGTTTCGTTTTGCCTGCATGCGAAGGTACGCTGCCGCACGAGACTTATCCGACCAGCTTAAGGCGGCTGCGCATCTTTTGGCGAAGCATTGCACGGGTCACGGTAGGGTTACATATGATGAACTCGACCATAGCGATAATGTCGTCCCTCGTGCGATTGCAGGAAGGGTTCTCGTAAACGGCAAGAAGCCTTTGGGCCTCCTCCAAGGCTCCTACCAGAACTTCGGTATCGGTTCGGATCCGGCTTTCTTGCGATGACATCTCCGCCTCTATCGCTTCAAGAATATCTGGACTCTATTGGCTGCCGTACAGTCGACTTAACGGCAGTAGGGAATCGCGTTCACGAATATGCAATGCGGAGGGGCGGCACCGCACAAGGACGGTTGTGCGCCGACAGGATGGTCCCCTGACAATCGCAAGACATCGCTTTCAGCCTAGCCTCGTCCATGACGACGATCCCCGCCCTGCGACATCCAATCACTCCGTCGCGCATCATACTCCCGAGAGCGACCGTAACGCCGGCGCGCCGGACCGCGAGAGCATTGGCTATGTAACTATGCGTGAAAGGTACCTCGCGAGACCCGAGCCTGTCGCTGGCAACCAGGAGCCACCGCGCGAGGCGCTGATGCAGCGTGTGCCTGGAATTGCAGGCTGATAGCTGCGAACTGTGAATCAGGATCGCCTGGACATAGCCTAAAAGCATCTTTTCAAGCTCGACGTCCCTCTTGATCAAAGAAATCAGCTGATCGGACTGGATCCGAAGGGCTTGGCCCGGCACTCTCACGCTGCAGCGGTGCGGCGAAACGTGCATGCCCAGGACCAACGGCACGCCGACAAAATCCTTCATCCCGAGCGTATGGATCTCGACCGGCAGGCAGTCGCCGGCGCGGGTCGTGACAGAACACCCGCCGGACTCGATGAAGTAGGCATGGCGAAGAGGAGTGCCGCGATCGTATAGAATTTGTCCTTTATTCAGAGACACCGTCTCGCAGCTTTCGAGCAAACGGTACTGCGATGAGGCCGACAGTCGGGAGACGAGTTCGTTGCGGCTGGTACCGCAGAAGGGCTCGTCCAAACCAAGCCGCTTCGGGTTGAATTCGTTTTCGATCAACCGCAGCGGCGACGAAGAATGTTCCATGTCAAGCCCAATTCTAGACCGCTACAATGATTGCCTGTACGATGGGATGGATCGAGCGATCCTGGGAGTCAGGGTGACCGATAGAAGTGTCGGGAAAAACCTGACAAGAACAAGAAACATCGAGGAAGTGCCAGCACGTGGGCGATTTGCTGTCTCATTTGATACCCACCCGCATGGAGGCGCCCACCTCAATCTCCCGGCGCGCAGCCCGCCGCCCCTTGATCCTCGTCTTCATCGCGGCAGCGATGCCTCTTGCGCTTTTTGCGGGTTGGGTCGTTTTCCTGAACGCGCAGCAGCAGCGCAGGGGCTCTCAGGCTGCCGCCGTGGAGACGCTTGATAGCGTCGTCAACCGGCTTGCCTCCGAGATCAGTCTCCAGCTCGAGATCGCCGAGACCGTCGCGGCCTCCGCAACACTCGACAAGCCGGACCTTGACGCGTTCTATCGCGAAGCGACGCGTGTCAACGAAGCACGTCCTCTTTGGCAGACGATTCAGCTCGTCGATCCTGATGGGAATCAGGTGCTTGATGTCAGCCGTCCACTCGGAGATGGGATGCGCGCCACCGCCGACCGAGAAAATTTCGAACAGATCCTGAAAACGAGAAAGCCGGCAATCGGCGGAATTGGGCCACGTGGTCCCATCACCGGCAAACGCGTGGTGGCCGTCAGGGCCCCCGTTGAGCGCGATGGGCAATTGAAGTTTGTACTCACGGTGGCCTTGGTGCCCGATGCAATAAGCCAGATTTTGAAGAGCGCAGGAGCCCCAGCCGGCTGGGTGGGTTTCGTGGTCGATGCCAAGGGGAACATCGTCGCCCGCACCTTCGGTGAACAATCCGAACTCGGACAATCTGCCAGCGCTACGGTCCGCCAGGCGATAGCCTCAGCGCCAGAAGGAAGCTACGTCAAAACCACGCCTGCCGGCGAACAAGTCGACTCGATCTACAAAGTCATCCCCGGAACCAGCGGATGGTCGGTCCATTTCGGAATACCGACGCAGGAACTGAATGGTCCCGTCCAGCGCTCAGCCATTTTCCTTGCCGGGGGTGGGGTATTGAGCTTCATCTTGGCTCTGACTTTGGCCTGGTACACCATACGCGACATTTCGCTTCGCCGGCGCGAGCAAGAGGCGCAGGCAGCATTGGCACTCAGCGCAAGTGAAGAGCGACGGAGGCTGACGATCGATGCCGCAGATCTCGGCGTGTTCAGCTGTGATTTTGCGAGCAGAGAAGCGATCGTGTCGCCCCGCGCCCGGGAGATGCTCCGGATTGACGGTTCGCGCTCCGAAGGAGATACGGTCCTTCCGATAGATCGGATACTGAGCTGTATTGATCCCGCCGACCAGCGGAACTTTGAGGCTTCATTGCTGAGTTGCCGTTCGGGAAACGTGGCGATTGCTGATTTCCGGACCGCTCCCCCTCACAGCCGATGGCTGCGGGCCAGCGGACGGCTTTCTCGCATCGATGATAAGAACTTGGACGTCGTATATGGCGTCATTCTGGATATCGACGAGACCAAGCGAGCTGAGCTGGAGCGACAGCAACTGCTTCGACGTCTTTCCGAAGCGGAAGAAAATGAACGCCGTAGAATCGCAAGAGAGCTTCACGATCAGATCGGCCAGACGGTCACAGGTCTACTTCTCGGTCTGAAGAACCTGGAGCCGCTTCTGGGCACGAGCCCCAAACGCAAGCTCGGATTGGAGAGGCTCAATTGGCTGCAAGGACTCGCGAGAGGGATTGGGCGCGATATCCATCAAATCGCCTCTGACCTGCGCCCGACCGCCCTTGATGACCTGGGACTTTACAAGGCGCTGGAGGCATTCTGCGCGGAGATCCGGCGCCGGTTCGGGATCAGCGTTGATTTTCAGCCTCTGGGCAGAAGAGATCGTCTCGGCCAGGACGTCGAAATCGCGGTTTACCGCGCCGTCCAGGAGGCCGTGAACAACGTGGTCAAACACGCGCAAGCTCGAAACGTCAGCGTGGTCATCGACCGACGCACAACTGAGCTTAGGATCGTCGTCGAAGACGACGGGAACGGCTTCGACTTTCAGGAATTCTCGCAGGGTGAGAGCCGCCACGCAAAATTGGGCCTGTCCGTCATCGAGGAGCGCCTCACGCTGCTCGGTGGATCTTTGGCGATTGAATCTGAACCCGGCCACGGCACCTCTCTTTTCATGAGAATACCGGTGCCAATAGAGGAGATGGGCTATGTGCCCGATCCGGATCACGTTGACTGACGATCATCCGCTTGTTCTGGCCGGAATGAAGGCGTTGCTTCAGGACGTGCATGACATTGAGATCGTCGGGGAAGCAACGGATGGACAGGCCGCCCTAGACATCATTCGCCAGGCCACACCGGACATTGCCATCCTGGACATTTCACTTCCCGGTATCAGTGGCCTCGAAGTTGCTCGCACCCTAGCGACGCAGCTTCCTCAAGTTCGTCTTCTGGCGCTGACCGTGCACGAGGATCACGCCTACGTTCAGCCGATGCTGCAAGCGGGAGCTCGCGGCTATCTGCTGAAGCGCTCTGCGGCCGACGAGCTCGAGCGCGCAGTTCGCGCGATCGCTGGAGGTGGTTTGTATCTGGATCCAGCAATAGCGGAGAAAGCACTACCATCCGCGCAGGGCGCCCACTCGTCTTCCGGCGCTTCCACAGCCGGCGAGCTGACACCGCGCGAGAGTGAGGTTCTCAGATTCATCGCACAAGGCTTCAGCAACAAGGAAATTGCCAATCAGCTAAGCATCAGCATCAAGACTGTCGAGACTTACAAGGCCAGGGCGGTCGAAAAGCTCGGACTGTTCACGCGTGCCGACATAGTGCGCTACGGCGTGGCCCTTGGCTGGTTGGGCCATTCGGGAAAGAGTGCCGATCAAGCTTGAGCGGGCAGTAGGTGGGCCAAACGGCCCTGCGCCCGGCATGCCGAGGTCAGGATTATCCCGACAAGCCCCGCTCATCTCCTGACTGCCCGATGGGACGCCGTCCACTATCTTCCGTGAAGCGGACGAGAGAACCAATGCGGATCGCCGGCCGGAACACCGTTCTTTCCGGCTTCTGCACTCCGCACCTTGTTGGATCGGATCAGGTTTGTGTGGAGGCACACATGAGAAATGTACTTTTTCGAGGACGTGCCGGTCGCCAGCTCTTTGCACAGTATGAGAAACTACCCGGGCTCGCCACTCGGACGAGCTCACGGCTAGATGCCCGCACGGCGAGAACCGCGGGCATTTGCCTCGCTTGCATCTATCTCACTTGCCTTCTGTTCTCGGCATACGCGATTGCTTGACGGCAATAGGCGTGTGGCAACCGACATCGAGGAATGACGAAGTCGGATTCATCGTCCCGATCCTTTGCAGGAACTCGCTCGATCATGAATACAGTCATTGTGCTCCTGGTCCTCGGTATGTTGTTCACGGCTCTTTGTGTCGCGGCGCTGGAGATCGCGGCACGTCGATTTTCCCGGACTCTTGAGCGTCAGCTTCCGATGTAAAGTGCGGCGCACCCATCTCACTGCGCAAAGATTGCTCTTATGGAAGGTGAGGGCCGCCTCGATCGACGACCCTCCAAGCGCTTATCGGCAGACACGCACGTGCTTGACGATACGCCGACCATGATAGCCGCGCTTGACTATGGTCCGCACCGTGCAGACCCTCCGATGATGATGATAGTGATAGCCAGCCTGCATCGTCTCGGATGTTGCCGCGGCGCCGACCGGTGGCGCCATCATCGCATTGGCAGGAACCAAGAACTGAGTGCCCGCAAGCAGAGCAGCGGCCGCAAATCCATAGGCGACTTTCTTCATAGTTCTTCCTTGTCGTACGCCCCCTCCGCACTTCTAGGTCGGTCCAATGAATGCGGAGTGAACGATGATATTGACAAACGTCGTCGCGATCTTTCGCCGCAGATGCAGAAAATGGATAGCTGCCCCCGCCGCTGAGAGGAGCTTGGAATTGAGGCTTATCCCAATCCGCTTAGATGTCCCGCAGGAACTGCCGAAGTTGCTTTTGCTTATTCACGTCTCAAAGTCGCTATCTCGAACGCACTACCCTCACCGGCTAGAGCGAACAGCGGCATCGGAAGGGAGTGAACAGGCACTCTCGCCAGAGCACAAGGGAGCCTGTCGTGCTTTCGCTGATGGATATTGCTGCCGTTCTGCTCACATTGTCTGCCGCCTTTGGCTGGCTGAATCACAAGTTCCTGCCGCTCTCCCGCAGCGTAGGTCTTCTTTTGATGAGTGTCCTGACGTCGCTGTTGATGATCGGTTTGGATGCAGCGGTTCCCACAGTTCATCTGCTAAATCAACTTGCCGACGGACTCCGACAGATCGACTTTGCCGAGGTCGTCGTCAACGGAATGCTTGCATTTCTGCTGTTCGCCGGCGCGTTGCACGTAGATCTGGACACACTCAGAAGCCGCGCCTTTCCGGTATTTATTCTGGCCGTTCTCGGCACCTCAATTTCAACCGTCCTCGTAGGCCTGATGTTCTGGTTCATCTGCGGCCTTGTGAACTTACCCGTATCGTTGGCTTGGGCATTCGTGTTCGGCGCATTGATCAGCCCGACCGACCCCGTTGCTGTCCTGAGTACGCTCCGCAACACCAAAGTGCCGAAAGAGCTGCAGATCGAGACGGAAGGAGAGGCATTGTTCAACGACGGCGTCGGGATTGTTCTGTTCACGATCATGCTTCGCTTTGCGGGCACCGGAGACGGCGCTCAAGTTTCGGCTGCCGATGTCACTGAGTTGCTCGTTCGCGAAGCTGGTGGTGGAATAGCGCTGGGCTTGTTGACTGGCTATGTCGCGTATCGCGCGATGCGGCTCATCGACGACTACGCCATAGAGGTACTAATCTCTCTCGCGCTCGTCACCGGAACATACGCACTTGCGTTACATCTGCACGTCAGCGGACCGCTCTCCATGGTCGCCGCAGGCCTCCTCATCGGCGACCGAGGACCGCGATATGCGATGAGCGAGCGGACACAAGGATATCTCTTCGCACTCTGGAGCCTCATCGACGAAATCCTCAACTCGGTCCTTTTTCTACTTATCGGGCTCGAGACCTTGATACTGCGCTTTGATCTTCGCAGCCTTGGCCTGGCAGCAGCGTCGATTCCACTCGTTCTCTTCGCCCGGTTTGCCTCTGTTTCAGTCCAACCGTTTTTGTTCGGATGGACTCAACTGCTTTCCCTGCGCAACGCGCCCTTTCTCACCTGGGCGGGCGTTCGAGGCGGGATTTCAGTTGCACTCGCCCTATCAATGCCGGATAGCCCGGCCAAGGCGGCCATGCTCGCGTCAACCTATGGGGTCGTCCTGTTCAGCATCATCATTCAAGGCTCGACTCTAGGCTGGGTGGCAAAGCGGACTGTGGGACAATAGGTCTCGTCTCCAATGACCGTTCAAGCGCAGGCGACAAGCGCCTCATTTCGCACGGATGGACGATTGCCGCGCCGGCCCGATGGCGCTGCAACCTGGCAAACACCAAGCTCAAAAGGTCCTGATCGCAGCAAATGATCTTCCCCGCTCGGCGAATTGCTCGACCACGAGGGCTGGATTCGATTGCAACTCCGCCCATAAGCCGGAACGTGGTGGGATCAGCCCGACAATCCGGCCTTCGCGCGCAACCACGATAGGAAGTGCATCATCGATATCTTCCGCAGCCATGGCTTGTTTTAGTGTCGTACCTACCCTGGAGACGATAAAGCGCCTTTCCCTACTGTCCTGGGCCTGCTTCACCAAATCGAGGTGGATATGCCATTCCTTTGGAATGCGGTGCCCGCGGTGGCGCAGCTTGACCGCGTAGATCGTCTCGTTGACGAGTGCACGCCCGACGCCTGCAGCCAACGCAACGATAACCGGAACGGTGATTGCGTAGTCGCGCGTCATTTCGAAGACCATCACGATCGCCGTCATGACGCGGCTCCGTGGCATTCGAAAGGCGGTTCCTGCCGAGAGGCATGGCGACAATCCGCGCCCATCGAACCTCCACGTCACCGCCATAGGATGCCCTTAGTGGTTGCCCGTCGATTCATGGTGCCCGCCCAACGGTAGTCAGGAAGCTCCAGTTCGTCGGCGATGTCCCGCCCAATTGCGAGCCTCGCCAGCCCCGGTATCGAGAAACTTCTGACCACGACGTTGCGGAAGAGCATTCCCACATGCGTTCTCGGCGCCAGCGCGGCGGCAAAGCGCTCGGCACCCTGCTGTTTCCGGCCTATATAGCTCTTCAGCCGCGCCTCGTATCCGGCAAATGCCTCCAAATATCCTCCGCCGGCCACGGCTAGTTCACCGGCCAAGACATAAGCTGAAATCATCGCCAGCGCCGATCCCTGCCCTGCCAGGAGCGAGACGCAGAAAGCGGCATCACCAACGAGCGCCACCCGACCTCGTGACCAGTTCGGCATCCTGATCTGACTGACGGTGTCGAAATAGAGTTCACCGGCGCGCTCCAGTTCGGCGAGCATCTGATCGCACTCCCAGCCATCTCCGCCATAGATTTCACGAAGGAGCGCCTTTTGGGAGGCCGGCGTTTCCGGCAAAACTGAGTGATGGGCGGCAAACACCAAGAGAAACAATGTACGATCGTCACGCAGCGTGAAGCGGCCTACCATGCGGCCCGGCTGGCCGTAGATCAGGTACACATCCTCGTCGCGCGGTCGATAGCCGTGAGCTTCGAAGGCAGCCACGATATACCCCAGACGCCGCTCGAACTGAGCCTGTGGTCCAAAGACCAGATAGCGTGCGGCTGAATGCAGGCCGTCTGCCCCAATGAGAAGGCCAAACCTGCGCCTGCCGCCGTGCTTCAGTTGGACTTCGACGCAATCTGGCTTCTCTTCGACGTGAATGATCTCGTCTCCGAAAATGGTTTCAACGCAGCCGCTGATTCGTTCGAACAGCATGCGCGAGAGGTCACTGCGCTGAAGAGTAACGTATTGTCCATTCGTCAACTCAGCGAAAACGTCGGTACCGAATCCGGCCAGCCGATGGCCATCTTTATCGACAATCCGAAATTCTTGGGCGTGGTAGCCGTCACGGTTGATCACCGTGATCAATCCCATCCGTTCGGCGATGGTGTAGCCCAGCCCCCAAAAATCGATGACATAGCCTCCGCTCCGTAGAGCGGAGGCGCGCTCGAGGAGCGTCGGCTGGAAGCCGGCTGCTTTCAACCAATAGGCAAGCGTGGGTCCGGCAATTCCAACCCCGGAGATTAGAACGCTGTTCATGCCACCTCCTCAGAAACGAACGACGATCAGCAACACGATGCCCGAGCTCGCTCTGGCGCTTCGGCGCTCTTCGCACAAGAATTATTCGCTTGCGTACAAGAACATTTGAGGCCGCAACAGAGTATTACATACACCGCGACGCGATCGCCGCGATGATGTTCCGAGTAGTCTCGCCTGCGCAACTTCGATGTCGAGCTTCGGAAGCTGGACTGTTCCGACCAAGGAGACGAATTGGAAGACAAATTGACTGTTCATGTGAGGCATATCGAGCGCACACTTCGTGTAAGCGCAATCGCTCTATTTCTCGCCCTCTCGGTCTGGCTGCTTCGCGACATACTGCTGCTCTTGTTCAGCGCCGTCGTCATCGCTTGCGTTTTGCGGGGCGCCAGCGACGCGGTCCGTCGCGTAACGCACCTCGGGCCATACACGTCTTTGATTTCCGTCATTCTCGTGACAGGGCTCGCACTCGGTGCGCTGCTGTGGTGGCGCGGCAGCGCTTTTTTCATCCAGGCCGACGAGATCAGCCAGCAACTGAGAACCCAACTGGCACGGATATGGAGGGAACTGCAAAACAGCTCGTGGGGCTCGATTTTGGCTCAGCAGTTGCAGATCGCCGGCAAGTCTCTGCGCACTGGCCTGACAGGCTACGTCACCGGCGTCGTTGGCTCCGTTCTCGGCATAGGTGGCACTCTCGTCGTGACGGCGGCGACAGCGATATTCCTCGCTGCGTCGCCCCAATTGTATCTCGAAGGCTCGCTTCGTTTGCTTCCAATGGCCTGGCGACCTCGCGGCCAAGAAGTTTACGAAGAGCTCGGTGCTACCCTTAGGCTCTGGTTTCTTGGTCAACTCGTCGACATGCTGATCGTGGGCCTGCTCCTCGGATTGGGCCTTCTCCTCATCGGTTCGCCCTTGCCACTATCACTGGCCCTGCTGGCGGCCCTTCTGAACTTCGTGCCATACATCGGGGCACTTGCAGGCGCAGTGCCGGCGATCCTTGTGGCACTGGCACAGTCTCCTGCCCTCGCCGCTTGGGTCGCTCTCTTGTTTTTGACGATCCAGCTGTTGGAGGGAAATGTCATCGCACCATGGATTCAGAAACGAACCGTCTCGCTGCCACCCGCACTAACGATACTTTCCCAAACGATCCTTGGCACTCTCTTCGGTTTGATAGGGCTGATCGTTGCCACGCCCTTGATCGCCATTCTGCTCGTTGCTGTCCGCATGATCTATGTCGAAGGCTTCCTGGAGCGCGAGAGTAAACAGCCTGCCTAGTTTAGGGACACTGCTGAAAACGTGCGGAGGCCACGGAGTTGGTACGGTGTCGTACACTCGTGAGTCTGACCTGCAATCGGCGCGACATAGTGTCCCGAACCCTTGACCCGAGCAACCAAGATTGCAGGCTGATGTTGAGACCGCATTCTGAAATTACAGGAGCTAGAGATGCGGAGACTCACACTTGCCCTTTCTCTCACCGGCCTGATAGCGATATCTCCTGTCAGCAGTACCCAGGCTGCGCCTCTGACGCCGCTCTCGGCAGCCGCGAGCCCCACCCAGCACACGTCGGCAGTTCAGAATAATCTCACCCAGGTTCGATGGCGTGGCGGCTGGGGAATCGGCGCCGGCCTGCTGGCAGGAGCCTTGATCGGCTCCGCCATTGCGGCCCCGTACTATGAGGAATATCCGCCATACTATGGTTACAGATACCGCTACGGCTACGGTGGGTACTATCCGGCTTACACCTATACACCTTACTGGGGTGGCTATGGTTGGGGACCGCGGCCATACGCCTGGGGCCCGCGCCCCTGGCGCTATAGCTACGGCTGGTCCGCGCCGAGGCCGTGGGGATATACGGTCCGGCGCGCGCAACCCTGGCGTCATAGCTACGGCTGGGCCCCAAGGTACCACCGGCATCATCATCACGGCGTAATCCGCGCTCATCACCGGTGGTGATGCGCCGCAGTTGCAGGAAAGAGCCCGGCGCATTTAGGCATTGGAGAAATGCGCCGGGCAACAGGCACTTGGTTGGGAAGCTACTGTATGACTGGATCTGGTCCGAGTTGGCAGGCGCTCATCCACACCGCAGTGGCCGCTGTGCTCTCGTATTTCGTGCTCATCATTCTGATCCGCGCCTTCGGTCAGCGCGCGCTGGCAAAATGGAACGCCTTCGGTTTCATAGTCACCATCGCGCTCGGCTCTGCGATGGCAACGGGCATCTTATCCGCACGCGTTTCAATTCTGCAAAGTACCTTGGCATTTGGCGTTCTCCTGGGCTTGCAGCTGATGTTCGGGACCATCTACACCCGCTGGCCGCGCCTTCGGGTCATATTCAACCCTCCACCCGACCTTGTCCTTCGTCACGGCAAATTTATTGCTTCAAAAATGAAGAGACACCGGATTGCGGAGCAGGACGTCCGCGCCGCTGTCCGCTCGCGGGGGATCGATCGCATCGAAGACGTTGATGCGGTCGTACTCGAATCCAATGGTTGTCTCAGTGTTCTTAAATCGGTTCACTCGGACGCTTCAGCACTGCTAGACGTCAGGGACGATGAACGGTCCTCATGATAGGAAACCCGCGTAACCACTTTGGCAACTCAGTGGGCCGGACCAGAACCGTTGAAAAGCGCAAAGGCTACCAGGAGTCCGGAAACGACCAGTACTCCCGTGAGTTTTGCGGTCGCCCTCGACGGCCTCGGGGATCATCGTATTGACGACCATCGTCAGCAGTGCGCCCGCTGCAACCGCGTCGACCGTCGCCACAACTCCCGGCGGCGCGCCGCCCAGAAACGCAGCACCAGCCGTTGATGCCAACCCCGAAAGCACCGCAATAGTGCTCCACAATCCGAATATATATCCGGCCGACCTTCCGGCAGATCGCATCCCAAGGGCGCTGGACAGCCCTTCGGGAAAATTCGACAGAAGAATCGCGGCCAGCATGGCGATGCTGACGCCTCGGCCGCTGAGTAGCCCGAGGCCGAGGAGAACACTTTCGGGAATTCCGTCCAGTAGTGAACCGATGGCTATTGCGAGGCCACCTCCCTCGCCCGCGTTTCTCTGCTCGCTGCCGGAACGTTTGCGGCAATGGCCGCCCTGCTGCGAGACAATCCAGTCGGCGACAGCGTAAGAGACCGATCCAGCGAGTGCGGCCCCCCACGATTGGCCAAATACCGCCCTCACCGAAGCCATCCTCTAGCAGATCGTAAGTCACGGCCGATATGAGGACACCGCAACCAAACGACATGGTTCCGGCGGCAACAGTTCGGGGCATCTTCAGCAGAAAGGCCACTGTAGCACCTGCGATCAGCGACGAGGCTCCCAACAGTCCCCACCAGCCGGCGGTGAGCGCTAAGGACATCGCGGAATCAAGCCTCTCGCGTTGGCGGAGCCACCACTGGACGTCCCGCTACCGCCGACCGCTCGCCGACCTGTTCGACGCCACTCCGAACGCAACGCCACCTGAACAGCCGCGTTCCTAAGCAGATCTGGCTGAAACGAACCTAAGAAGCAGGCGGGGCGCCGAGACGAGCATCGGCCGAGATCCGCAAGGTTGGCATTCCCACAACGTCATAAGTCGCGGACGCCACGGAGATCCCCTCTTCATCCAGGCCCGATAAGATGTCCCGGCTGATTGCGTCTTTCAGCTCGCGAATACCGTGCGCGGGAGCGAGGAAGCGAAGCGTCAGCTCAAGCCAATTGTCGGTCAAGCGCCAGTAAACGCGGGGCTCAAACTCCGACATTGTGTGACCGTAGACGCGCTTCATCTCCTCGGAGAACTCTTCGGCCCTCGACTTAAAACCTGCGGTATGTGTCCGCGCGGCATCGACCAACAACTGCTCCACCTTTGTTCGGTCATCCTGGTACCGCACCGGCAGTTTAATCTCATCCCAAATAAACGGGAATTCGCGGGTGTAGTTGTAGACCGGCTCGTCGAACACCTTGCTGTTCGACACAGTCACGATGCGCCCCGTATATTGCCGACTTCTAATCCACATTGCAGGCGAATCCGACTGGACGGGTGGGGGTTGCCCCATTTCAAGAATGGTGGTCTGCATAAAACTCAGCGCGATCACATCTCCGCGGACACCTCCCATTACGATGCGATCACCAAGGTTGAATGTTCGCCCCCTTAGGATCACGAAGTATCCTGCCGTTGCTGTGATGACCTTCTGCAAAGCGAAAGCGAGCCCTGCCGACAGAAGGCCAGCGGCCGTAGCGAGTCGCCCCGGATCATCAAACCAGATCGAGAGCACACCCAAAACGAGGGTCACAGCAAGCATTAGATTGATCGCCTGCCGTACCCAAAACAGGACTCTGTGCCAATTGACCAGTCCTTGCCCGAGCGCGATGACCTTACGCAGCCCCCACCCGAGCGCGAGCACGCACGCCACCAGACCTATCGTCAAGAGCAGCTTATGTGCGTTTTCGGGCGTGGCGCCGATCAGAGGGACGCCGAAAAGCTTGAACCCGTGTGCGTTTGAGGGCTCCACCTCTGCTCTCATACTGAATTCGAGACGCTGTGACGACGCCCCGGAAGCCATTGCGTTCCTCGGGAGCTTGTCGGCCACAGCCCTAAATGGAGAATTCAGAAAAGCTAGGGACGAACGAGCGGAGTTCACCCCTAGCGCCCTACATCCGTTCTTTGACGCCTGCCTCCACAAGCCACCAATTCACTGGGTAGCTCGTGAAAAACCCCGCGATCATCGCAATCTGCATCATGAACCAAAACTCCGGCATTGCTGGTTCGAGCCTCACCCCGAAGAGATTCCTGAAGATTGCGAACTGCGCGATCGCCATGAAACCGTACATACCAATCTGCCAAGCAGTAAGCGAGAGGGTGTCTGCCTTCACGGCTTGAACGATGCCTGCGCCCAGTGACAAGTCGCGCATCGGCTTGATCGTGAAGTACTGAAATGCCACGCCAACCAGGAATGCAAACAGGTAATCCACGACCCAGATTGCAAACATCTTCTCCGAAAAGAGCGTTTTCCAACCAGCCCAAATCGCAATCACCGGAAACGCAAGCGCAAGACTCTCAGCGATGATGTCGCCCAGAGTACACCCGGCTCCACAGTGCATGGCACCTTTGGCAACCATGACGGAAAACGGTGTCTTCTTTTTTCCGTTTGATAGCTTGCTGCGCCTAGTCGAATCGCGTGCCGCGAGGAGCCCGAACCGATTGTAAAGCCACACGGTGAGTACCGTACCGAACAGACCATTAACCGGCCAAACAAAATTCATGATCCACATCCGCTGTGGGCGGCGCGTTGTCTCGATTGCGATGACGGCAGCGCAGGCAAATCCAAGCACCAGAGAGCCGAGCGCGAGAACGTGAAGCCAGTGCGGGACCATGAGGACATCTCCCTTTGGAGAAACGAACGATCTCCATCTCAATTCGTTCGATGCGGCCAGAGACCGCGGCAGCTTCTCCGCACAGTTGGACGCCACCAGAACGACAGGATTACTCATGGTCAACGGACCAAACCACTTCGGCCGTGGTTTACTATACCAACTGTAGTTCTCGTCGATGGCCGGTCGACCGCTGAAGGTCCGTCGTCCACGCGAAGCGATGGTGTTCCATACCGCGTCAATCGCAACAAGCTTATGCCTCACTGGCCGAAAAGCGCTTCCTCTCAGAAACAGGGGAGGTGCCGCATGCGCAGTCCACCACAGGCCCGGCCGACTTGGGCCGGCTCGAACACTGAACCATCCAGATGCCCGGCGCACCTAGCCTGGCAGTTCCGCTGTCAGTAAGACGGCATCGTACCAAGATCATAGAACGCGGATCGCTCCACTTACCGTTCTCGCGGATCGTCACCCAGACCCGCTCCACCCCGGACACCGACAATTGCTGCCCCCGTCCACAATCTGAGGGAGATAGAGCCCCTTAGCCTTTTTCACAGCCTCGGCAAACCTGCGGATCCTTCTGCATGACCTTGCCATCTGAGCAGCCTCCTTGACGAGACTCTGGCGCCGCTCTGTTTATTGGAATTGGCCTTTCCGTGGTTACGTTGTGGCGAGCGGCGCTGTTCTTGCCGACATCGTAAGCGATAGCGCTTACGCCGCTCCTGTCGCTAGTGCGACTCCTGCCATTTGGTCGCAGCACCGACCTGTTCGTTCATAACTGGAAGGTTCTGTGCACTCTGCAAATGCTTTTGCAGCACGGCTAACGACGCCTGCGCCCAAGATCGCAGGTCGGCACGTCCAGCGCTGCCATCTGCGAAATCCTGGAACGTTCGGATCGCCTTGTGGTGTCCGTTGATCTGGGTTTGGCGGTAGCTCCGCAGGAAGTTTGCGCCATGGAGTTGCTGAAGCTGCGCGAGCTTCTGCCGGTGCTCCTTGTCGAGGCTGGTGGGTACATTCACTCCCGGAATCTCCGAAGCAATGACCTTCAGGTTGTTGGCCAAGTTTGCATGATCGGTCACGACCATGTTTGCATATTCTTTGTACGCGGGCGGGCCCGTGCGCCTCTCCACTGTCTGAGCCGCCTCGATCTCCATCGTGTTGATCATAGCGGCCTGGACAACGAAGTCCTGTGCACCTCGCGATTGCGAGCTGTCCCGCGCCTGCACCGGTCCGCCCGCAGGACCATCAGCTGACCGCCCTCCATTGTTCTGTGCTGCAGCAGGAACGGTGACGGCGATAATCCCTAATACGCTAAGGGCAACTGCTCTCATTGCAAAAACTCCATCGAGGCATGGTGCAAACGGATTTCGCGCCTCAGATCACGAACTTCCGAGCGCAGGTTTCGTTTGCAAGGGGTTGGTACGCTAACGTGCCTACTCGATGACGCGTCTCGCAATGCACGGTGGTTCAGGTTGCAGAACGATCACTCGCGCGCGATGCAATGCTGCCCCGCGCCACTCCAAACGTGGCATCGGCTTTGATGGCAGTCTCATCGCGGTGATTAGCATTACCCTATTGTCCGCGCGCGCCCGGCGGAGGTTTTTCGGGTTGGATCGGTCGCGACGTTGAGGGAAAATGGTTAGCGATTGCGAAAGCTCTAAGCTCATCAATCTCCAGAAAAATGTTCTGCGCGAGAATAACTTCCCCGATTGGCAAAGCGGCCGCGGGAACGAAACAAAGCTCAGCGACCGGATCATCTGCCTCTTTCAATCCCCGGTTATTCGATACGCTGCCGCTGTAAAGCTGACATGTCGAAGGGCGGCGCTCCCAAGCACATCGAGATAACCCATGTTTATCGAAAGCTTCGAGTTGCCCGGGCGAAAGCAAACTTCTCAACAATGTAAGCCCGCGGGCCTCGGGTGTTCTCTCCCGGTCCGAGATCCGATATAGCTCCCGCAGATTAGCCGAGGCTCGTCGCGGCAGGCGCATCGGGGAGCCGACCGACTGTATCCGGTGCGTCGCATTGTCTCGCCTCTTCGATCATCTGTACGAAACGCCAACGACCACGCTCAGTAAGACTACTCGCGCCGCCTCAATCAAGCCAGAGTCACGTCGCAAGAGCATAGTTGGTTCGCTTCCGCACCCAACGATCGAGTCGAGATGCCCGTTTGCGCGGAAATCGCATTTGGCACAGTGACTTGCATCTCTCGTCTTGATGTTCGCAGCAGTGGAACGTCGGACGATGGGCTCGGATTGATCGCCTGGGGCATCGATCAGAAAAGGAGTTCGAGATGAAAGCCAACCTCTTCATCATAGCCGCTACTGCTCTCGCGTTTCCGCTCGCAGCCGCGAGTGCGCAGGATAAGTCGCCAGGGACCAGCTCGCCTCCTAACCAGAATTCCGCACAAAGCACGTCAACACAGACTCAGACCTCGCAGACTCTGCCTCAGCAGATCAAGGACAAGCTGAAGAACCAGGGCTTCAGCAGTGTGCAAGTCGTGCCGGGCTCATTCCTCGTCAGCGCGAAGGACAAGGATGGTGATCCCGTCAATATGATCATTGGGCCTCACTCGATGACTATGTTCACGATGGTGTCCGGCGACAGCAACAGTTCGACCACAGGCAAAGCCGAAACCAACCGAAGCGGCAACAGCAAGTAGCAGAGCTGTGCTTCCCGAGCGCCCGGATGTAGCATGCCCGAATCGCGATTCGTCCGGGCGCCATGCATGCTCGCGCCGATAATGCCGAGCAAACAATCAGGTCCACATCGGGATAAACGTTTACCGCAGCGGCTCCGGCGATCCGGAACAGAGCTACCTTAGCGCAGATCGAGGTTAGATCTGATTGGAAGCGTCCGGCCCATACGTTGCGGCCATATGGTTAGCGATCGCTTTGCCGATCGGAATTTCAGCGCAAGCTGCGCCGTTTCGATCTCGCGACTTGATCCACGGCAAGTGGGTTTCATCGAAATCCAGCAGAGGCAGCATCGCCGTCAGCCTGGCATCGTCACCATTGGACAGATGGATACCCGCACCCTACCAACCCCGGTTGGCGACCTACCGTGGGCGGCTTCGCCGTAGGTGCGGCGATTGAAAGCGCTGCCGCCCGCAGCCGAGCCACGCCGCTGAGAACAACGCCTACTGTTCACAACGATACAAGTCCTGCGACCGGAGCACCAGGACCTACAGGGCTATGATGGCGTCAGACATTCATGTCCCTGAACAGGTCCGCGCTCATCTCTCTGACCGGTTCTGGAAACCTAACACTTAGTCGCGCTCGTATAGTCTCTCATCTCCGCTAGGCTCGACGAGGTGCGTTACCGTACAAGCGACGGACTGTGCAACTAGTTTTCTGGAACGAATAGTACAAGCTCACATTGGGCTGACGTGTTCAGAAAGCGGCGAAAAGATTGCTCAAGAGCGCTGTAGCTATCATCTTCTATGCTGCTCTTCTTGGGGTCGCCGGCCTCGGCGCTTTCCGGGCACTGTTGTCCCCGACACGTGCTGCCGCAAGCAAGTATGGACCCGAAGCGCACAAGGCCATCGGCTGCGTGTGAAACCATGGGCTTCCATTCTGGTTCGCTTAGCTCAAGCTTTCGGATCCCGCTGTTGCCTCGCCTACGTAACTAAGTGGAATGGAGACCTTGAACATGAGCGTAACTGAACGCAGGCCGCTCGGCCCCATCATCGTCCTCGTCGCAGCCGCGGCGGGAGTGCTGCTAGGCTTCTATAATTACTTCGTCCCCTTGACCGGCGTAACGGGGACGCCTGGCGCATTGCTCGTCATCGGCTCCAGTCTGGCACTTGTCGTCGACGCTTTGGTCCTCTGGTCTGGAGGACGCGGGTTGCTCTTTGGAGTGTTCTGGGTGCTCGGGCTGCTCGGTGGGCTCGGCACACTGACTGCTGCATGCTTCCTGCACGCGTGGTGGTTGTCGGCGGCGACTACGATCGTACTCGTCGGCTTAATTGTGACGCTTGCCACCCAATTCCGACAAAGGAGAGCCGCGGCATGAGGACCTGCCCATTTTTCAGAGTTGCGCCGTTTGCGGCGCTATCGCTTGCCACCGTGCTGGCACTGCCGCCAGCTATCGCACAGAACGACACTCACAATCCCGCCGCCACCTCCGGAGGTATTCGAGGCCCAGAGCAGGGGAACCCTTCGGGCGCAGGCTCAGAGAGCCCCGATAGTAGCGCCCGTAGCGATTCCTCAGCAGTGAACGATGCACCGAGAGCCGTCGAACCAAGTCCTCAGCAGCCGTCCGGCCGCCTGCCCGAGCCGAAGCCGATCGCGCTCGTCCCGACCCATCCCGTCTGGAATACTTTTCACGGCCAGCTAAATGCGCAAAAGTACTCTCCATTGAATCAGATCACGGCCGACAATGTCCGGTCGCTGGTGAAGGCGTGGGAGTATCACACCGGTGACGTTTCGGACGGATCAGGCAAGCTGCCGACCAGCGTCTGGTCCGCAACGCCGATCTTTGCCAATGACACGCTCTACATTGGCACGCCATTTTACCGCGTCATTGCACTGGACCCCGGGACAGGAAAGGCCAGATGGACCTTCGACTCCAAATCGACGCTAAAGGCGTTGACGCAGCCGGCCCTGAAGAACCGCGGGATCGCCTACTGGGAAGCAGCGAATCCCATCGCCAACCAACCCTGTCAGAAGATTGTCTATCTCGGTACGATGGACGCGCAGCTCTTCGCCATGGACGCAGACACGGGCCAGCTCTGCCGGAAATTCGCGAATAACGGCGTTCTTAACGTCAACCAGTGGAACGACGTCAACAACAAGTATCCCCTTTCGTTGCTTCAGCCGCCCACCGTCGCGGGCAATCACGTCATCTTGGGGTGGGCCGGTAAGGACTGGGCCTATGCTGAAGCACCGCCTGGTACCGTATTCTCGCTCGATCCGCAGAGCGGCAAGCGCCAATGGTCGTTTTCGGCCCTCCCGGCAGAGGTCGCACCCCGCACTGGCACCGCGAATGTTTGGACGGCAATGTCGGTCGATGAGGGGCTCGGATTGGTCTATCTTCCAGTCTCGAGCCCATCTCCGAATTACTGGGGCGGTAACCGCACGCAGCCGCTCCCGCTGGCCACTTCGACGACGGCGCTCAATCTCGAGACCGGCGAGGTCGTGTGGTCTCGCCAATGGGTGCACCACGACATCTGGGACTACGACATCAACTCCGCTCCGACGTTGATGGACATCACCGTCCAAGGGAAGGAAATTCCGGCGCTGATGCAGGCAACCAAGATGGGGTTTCTCTTCGTCGTCGACCGCCGCACCGGCAAGGATATCTGGCCAATCGAAGAACGTCCGGTTCCAGGCGGCGACGGCTCGATCAAGGGCGAAGTGTACGCGCCAACCCAGCCATTTCCCACGAAGCCGCCACCGCTGCTCGACCAGTCGAAAAAGCCCCCCATCTGGGGAGTCGCTAATCTTTTCGGATTGGGCGAATGCTCTCGGCTATGGAAAAATCTCCAATACCAGGGCATGTACACGCCGCCGACGAACAAGAATGAGGGCACATTTACCTATCCTGACTCGGCTGGAGGCGTGCAATGGGGCGGCGTGGCCTATGATCCGCAGAGCAAAACCGCTGTCGTTAATTTCTCGCACGTGGTGCAGTACATCAAGCTCTACTCTCGCAAAGAGTACGAGCAGCACACCGGCGGGTCGGGCAACGAACAAGGCTTCTACCCCCAGGAGGGCGCCCCATACGGCATGTCGCTCGAGAACGCGCTGAACTGGCTCGGCATGCCGTGTTGGAAGCCGCCGTTCGGAGAGATCGCCGCGATCGACATGACCACTGGCGGTATCAAATGGCGCCGTCCGCTTGGCGCTTCACAGAAGTGGGGCTTCTACATGCCGGAGTCTATGGGTTCGGTGACAATCGGTGGCCCTGCCGTGACGGCCGGAGGGTTGATCTTCATCGGAGCTTCAATGGACGCTAAGGTGAGGGCGTACTCGCTGACCAACGGCAAGGAGCTCTGGTCAGACATCGTCGAGGCGCCTGCGGTTTCCAATCCCGCCGTATACGAATACAAGGGCCGTGAGTACATCGCCTTCATCGCGGGAGGCAACACGATCCTCAAAGACCAGGTTGCCGATCAGGTCGTCGTTTATGCCTTACCTTAGCGAGGCGGTGCTTTAATGAGGAGGTCGGACAAACAACCTTGCGTTGCGGCTGTGGCATGGTTGGGCATGTTCGTTCGCGACTAAGTAGGTACGGCTCGGCTGATACGGGTTATCACAACCTATGCCATCGGCTCGGGTTTACCAGCGAGCCACTTCTGACTTCGAAAAGATGGGACGCTCCACGGCCAAAGGGAAGGAATGGACAAGCTGAATTACCAGGGTTTTCCTGACATGGTTCTCCCGTCGGCCCGACTAGCCGACCCGTAGTGTTCTGCCCATGATCTTAGATCGCGATCATGAGGCGGCATATGTCCGATTTGAGCCACAAGAGCGAAAGTCAACGAGCGGTACCGTCGGACGCGCTGACCGCACGCCAGCTATCGCCAGGTCTCGGTTTGATCGCGCCCTCGTCCAGTAGGTATAGCCGATACAATCCGCCTCAGCGCCCAGCCACATTCTATTGGCTGTCTGCGACTTGCGGATCGGACTCGTTGGGCCGCGCGTCGCGCGATCTTGAGCCCGTTGAATGCGGGGGGCATCCAAAGGAGTGTAACAGATGACTACTACCACCAACGGCCTCAGCGCACTAGTTGCAGTAATTTCCCTCGCCGCCTCGATCGGATTGGCCGAGGCGGCTGATAAAAAATACGATACGGGCGCGACTGACGCGGAGATCAAAATAGGCAACATCATGCCCTATAGCGGACCCGCCTCTGCCTATGGAATTATCGGGCGTGTCGAAGCTGCCTATTTCCGCAAGTTGAATGACGAGGGCGGCATCAATGGCAGAAAGATCAACTTTATCTCGTACGACGACTCCTACAGTCCACCAAAGACAGTTGAGCAGGCGCGCAAGCTGGTTGAAAGCGACGGCGTACTGTTGATCTTCAATTCACTTGGTACGCCAACGAATAGCGCAATCCAGCACTACATGAACCAGAAGAAGGTTCCGCAACTCTTCGTCGCCACGGGCGCAACAAAATGGGCCGATCCTAAGCATTTCCCGTGGACCATGGGTTGGCAGCCGAGCTATCAGATTGAGGCCCGCATCTACGCCCGCTACATTATGCAGCAAAAACCCGACGCGAAGATTGCCGTCCTCTATCAGAATGATGACTATGGCAAGGACTATCTGAAGGGGCTAAGCGACGGCTTGGGAAAGAAGTCAGGCATGATCGTTGCAACGGACAGCTACGAGGTGTCTGAGCCGACGATTTCGTCGCATATCGTCAATCTGAAAGCCAGCGGTGCAGATACTCTTTTTGTGATCGCAACGCCCAAATTCGCTGCGCAGTCGATCAAAGAGGTGCGTCAGCTCAAATGGGATCCCTTATTTATTCTGAACAATGTGAGCGCCTCCGTCGGCTCTGTTCTCAAACCAGCCGGTCTGGAGAACGCCAAGGGCCTTATTTCAGCGGCCTACATGAAAGACGAGACCGATCCGAAATGGTCGAGCCAACCCGACTCGAAGGATTGGGCTGCCTTCCTCGACAAGTACATGCCCGAAGCTGACAAGACGGACGCCGGAACGACGGTTGGATATGCGGTTGCTCGTACGCTCGTTCATGTCCTCAAGGCGTGCGGAGACGACCTCACCCGGAAGAACGTCATGAAGCAAGCAGCAAATCTCAAGGATTTCGATCCCGGCCTGCTTTTGCCCGGAATAACAATCAGCACCAGCGCGTCCGATTTCGCTCCCATTCAGCAACTTCAACTCATGAAGTTCAATGGCAAGTCGTGGGAGTTGTTCGGTCCTGTGATGAATGGCAGCACGGGCTCTTAGGGTCTTCAAAATGAGCGGCCTCCTGTTGTTCTGCAGGGGGTCGCACCGTTCTGGCGTCTGACAAATTCGAGACCCGCCAACGAAATCATGCAAAACGACGTTGAGGCCGGTGGTTGGTACAAAATCCGGCTCTTCCATTTAAGACATTCTTTTTGGCCGAGAGAGCTCTTGGAAGTCGTGGTTGCGGTCAGCTGGCAATGCATGGCATCAGGCCCCAAGGCCGGCGACGTGCAATGCTTGGGACCCTATTTGAGGTGCGTTCCAGCAGTGTGATCTGCTGACTCTGGGAGGCAACGGCCGATCTGCCGATCATACTCGCGCTGTATCAATCCAGAACACGAACATGCCAGATGCTCCAGCTGAGCCCGGTCAACCAGAGTTATCGCGGCCCGGGTGTTGCGGATGATCCTGGCCCGTTCGAAGGTTTCGAGGCACTCACTGACGCTGGCACGACGAATCCCGAGTAATTGAGCTAAAACGGCATGCGTGATCGGCAGCTCGCTGGAGTCCATTGCGTTTGCCGCAACGAGAAGCCAGCGGGCAAGTCGCTGTTTGACGGAATGGAGCGAATTGCAGGCACCCACTTGCGCCGTCTGAAACAAGACAAGGTTGATGTAACGAAGGATCATGCCGCGAAGAATCACAAGGTCGTTTAGGGCTGCATGGAAGACGGCGACGGGAATTCGCAGTGCCGTTCCGCCCACCTGAACGACGCGGCGGTGCGGCGGCATGGGATCGTCCGGCGCCAGCACGGAAGGGGCTCCGATCATTCCCTCGGAGCCGACCAACCATGCCTCGACGAAGCGACTGGACTCGACTTTGGCGGAGACTGACACGAGCCCATTTGCAAGAAAATAGACGTGCTCCATCGGCAAGCGCCAATGATGAAGGACTTGACGGGGCTTGAGCTCGACGTCTGTCCCGATCGAACGAAGCGCAGTCAGCTCCGAGCTTGGAATGCAACGCAACAGCTTGTTCGATGCAGCCAGGGCCGGCCCGATGCCTTTAGGGGCAATCGACCCCGAAGGAAGAAGGCACTTCGCCTGACCATCCTGCATTGGTGCTGTTTCCCGGCAACCCAGGGGACGAACTGGAGCTGTCCCGGGGTTCTAGGGAGAGTACGCGATCGGACCGCCGACGGTTCCTCTTTCATATGTACGACTATTTTCCATGGCCATCACCCCGGTTCGAGGCCTTGTCCTCGAATCGAAGAGCGGCGCGGACCAACGCCAGATGGCTCAATCCCTGGGGGAAATTACCAGCAAGCCGTCGATCCCGGACGTTGAACTCCTCGGCCAAAAGTCCCAAGTCACTGCGCGCTCGCAAGAGATGCTCGAAGGTCCTTTCCGCTTCCGCCCGCCTTCCCTGCATAAGCTGGCATTCAGCAAGCCATCCGCTGCATGCAAGGAATGCGCCCTCACGGATTGCGCCTGACGACCGACGGTGGACGTAGCCTTCGTAGACAAGTTCGCGTTCTATCGCAGCGATCGTCTTTTCGACGCGCTCGTCCGTGACAGGCAGAAATCCCACCAGCGGAAAATTGAGCAAGCTCGGATCCAGTCCATCAGACCCGTAGTATTCCACAAACGTCCCCTGTCGGGGGTCGAATCCCTTCTCACATACCTCGCGATGCATCCGGTTCTGCAGTGCGATCATCCGCTCAACGAAGGAGTCGTCTGCGGTCCGGTGCAGATCACGGCGGCGAACGAACCGATCCACCGCGGCCCAGGCAGAGACTTTGGAATAGGTGTAATGCTGCGGATCGCCTCTCAATTCCCAGAGGCCATGGCCCGGCTGATCCCAAACCCGTTCGACGTGAGCGATCACGGCCGAAACCAGATTGCCTTCACGGTCGGTCGGGGCAATGCCTGCCTTCGCTGCCGCAGCCACCGCATCCAGCAGTTCGCCGTAGACGTCGAGCTGCCGTTGGGCGGCGGCGGCGTTGCCAATTCGGACCGGCCTCGCTCCTCTATAACCGGGTAGCCAGGATGCGGTCCACTCCTCCAACCGCCGCGAGCCGTCCACCCGGTACATGATCCTGATCTTCTCGGGTTCGCCACCAGCGGCCCGGAGAAGCCAGTCGCGGAATCCCTTGGCTTCCTCGTGATACCCCGCGTCGAGCAGAGCGGTTGTCGTAAACGCCGCATCACGCAACCAGCAATAGCGGTAATCCCAGTTCAGGTCCTCGGCGGGCGCCTCTGGAAGCGAGGTGGTCGGAGCGGCAATGATGCCGCCTGTAGAGCGATAGATCATCGCCTTAAGGGTCAGGAGCGAGCGCCTGACGGCCTCGGGCCATCGCGTTTTGATCGTGAACTTCGCGATCCAGCTGCGCCAATATTCTTCCGTCGATCGCAGCGCTGCGTCCGCCGCAATCGGCGGAGGTGGTGCCGCAGTTGCGCTGCCATATCGCAGACAGAACGCGATCTCTTCGCCTTCACTCACCTCCACTTCCGAAACGATGCACGTGCCCCGCTGCGAAACCTGCGTCGGCGCGTGTAGAACAACAAGATCGGGACCCACGAACGCCACGGCTCGATCGTGACCGATTTCCAGGGCAGGTCTCAACGACCCGTAGTCGAAGCGAAGATCCAGCTCGCTGCGCAAGCTGACCTTCCCGGCAAGGCCCCGAACAATCCGGATTACGGCAGAGGCGTCGTTCTCAACAGGCATGAAGTCAATCAGCCGGACATGGCCCGTTGTCAGCACGAAATCCGTCTCCAGCACGAGGGTATCGTCTCGATACCGACGGCTGGATGAAGTGATGGCATCGACCGGTGCGAGCTTCCAACATCCGTCCGAGCTCGTACCGAGTAGCGCCGCAAAGCACGCATCCGAATCGAAGCGCGGCCAACACAGCCAATCGATCGAGCCGTCACGGTGAACAAGGGCCGCAGTCTGGCCGTCTCCGATCAGGCCGTAGTCCTCGATGAACTTCACGGCCACGGGAAGCACTCATCCAAACCGCACATTGCGTTCACGCCTGCGAGAGGCGCACCTCTGTGCGGTCAGAGCCAGTGCAACCGTCCCCAGCAGCGCCGCCAATGGAGCAAGTCGCAGCATGCTCGCAGACCCGACGAACGCCCTGTTGGTCGATTCCGAATCGAAGCTGCCCCTCGTACGATGGAGACCATGCAGCGGTCGGTCGAGATTGTCCGGCCGGCTTCTGTTTATTGGGCGATCCGTCTGTTGACCGCTGATACAGGTTTGGCCGAGATAGCGGTCCAGCAGCCCTGGCAGGATCATGTTGCCGAAAATGACCTTGAGAGTGCTGAAACCGATCCAATACTCCCTGGCGGGCGTTTGAGCCGAATCATATACGACATTCGCGATCACCTCGGGCTCAACCACGGGCGCCACCGGACGGGGGGAATGGGACATATGCGCCCTTGCCCAATCGAACTGCGGTGTATTCACCGCCGGCAGCTGAAGCATCACGAGGTTGATCCTGCTCTGCTCGTGCCTTAGCTCGCACCGGAGCGAATCGGTGAAGCCGCGAATGGCGTGCTTGGCACCGCAATAGGCGGACTGGAGTGGAATGCCTCGGTAGGCCAGCGCCGACCCGATCTGGATGATCGTGCCCCTGTTGGCGGGCCGCATGTGGCGCAGAGCCGCCATCGTGCCGTGCACGAACCCGAGATAGGTGACATCAGTGACACGGTGGAATTCATCCGGCGTCATGCGCCAGACCGGCGAAAACACCGTCACCATAGCATCATTGATCCATATATCGATCGGACCGAGCGTCGACGCAATACGATCCGCGGCCGCGAAGACAGCGCCGGCATCCGCAACGTCGAGAGGCATCACGACAGCCCGTCCGCCCACGCCTTCGATCTCGCGCCGCACCTCCTCGAGAGCCTCCGCATCTCGGGCGATCAGACCGACGGCGTAACCGGCGCGGCCGAAACGATGGGCGATGGTCCGTCCAACCCCGGCCGATGCCCCGGTAATCACGACGACTGGGCGTGATCGGCCCGGTACCTCACGCCCGCTCTCTTCGTTTCGCATTGGTACACCTCTTCATTGCGGCACGGCCGGGTAGGCAATGGTCGAGAGTAACGCCATCCCGGGTTGGCGCGAGTCCAGTCTGGTATGCTGGACGATGAGCGGCGCACTTGCTTCAATCAGGGAAGCGTAGCTCGTGTTGCGTGGGACCGGCGCCGGATCTGTCAAGTCGTTGAAGCGCAGATGCAACGTCCGCCGAGCTGGCACCTTCACCAGGTAGGGGCCGACCGGGTCTCTGTTCTCAAAAAACAGAGTGATCTGAACGTCGGCATCTTTCTCGCCAACGTTCAGAAAGCAAGCAGCTTCGTGAGACACGAGGTCATGCGCATCGCTTACGCTGTCGCTTGGGATATAGCCTTCTGGGATCGCCCACAGCGTGCGTCCGATACTCTGCATTGTCATCGCTCCAGCCTGATCAGCGCCAGCCCGGTCACTGGGTCGCGCTCCTTCTGAAGATGCGTGGGGCTTTCGGTTACGATCACCTCGAGGGTGGGACGCACCCAGCCCGATCCCAGATGGCCGGCGAGAGCCGTACCGTCGCGCCGGCCGACGACAAGATGAATGTGCACGGACGGTTCGCCCGAAGGCGAAATCGCGACATCCCCGACAAGCGAGGCAACTTCTACCTGTTCGTCCACACGGTTCTCGAGGTAAGATTTACTTTCCCAATCGAAGTATTTCAGCACCAGATCGCTGAATGCTCCGATGCCGGTCACCTGCGCTGCAGAGAGCCGCTGCTCTGCCGCAAACGACTTGAGGCTTTCCATCGCCTCGTCGCCGCTGTCGAGGACGACTGCAAAGGTTCGCTGCGCGCCGTCGTTGAGAAGCTTGTGCCTCATCGAGATCCTCCTAATTCAATCTGATCTCTCCCAGTCGAGACAGGGTACGGATTCGGTCAGCCGTGCGGCATGCGATTGCCTGGATCGTGAGGGAAGGATTCGCCCCGCCCACGGTGGGAAACACGGAGCCATCGCAGATCCACAGGTTGGGAATGTCCCAGCTGCGGCAATCTGCGTTGACGACGCTGCTGTCCGGTCGATCGCCCATCCGGGCCGTTCCATTGAGGTGACAGGTGTCGTCTTCCTGGACCCAAATGTTCTTGGTGCCAATTGCGCCCAGAGCCCGGCTCATGAATGCGATCGAATGATCGATCAAGCGCTTGTCGTTGTCGCACCAGGAGTAGGTCACGCGCGGAATTCTGAGCCCGTACTGATCTAGTTCGTCCGCCAGAGTGACGCGGTTGTTCTCTTGGGGCAGCATCTCGCCAACGATCTTCAGGCCGACGACGTGATTGTAGCGTTTCATCTCCTCGACCAGCCGTGCTCCCCACAGACCGTGCGCCGTTGCTTGTGTGTTGGCCCAGAGCTGCGGCAGCGGGCCCTGGCTCATGTAGGCGTAACCGCCAAAGAAGTCCTTCCCTTCGTCCTCGTAATTCCAGTGCTCGGTGATTGCGAGGGACGGAGGTCCCTTGTATGAGCGAACCTCTTCGTCCATCTCGCCCCACACGGCCTGGTTTGCCTGTGCCATGAGGTTCTTGCCGACAAGTCCGGAACTGTTTGCCAGGCCGTCAGGAAACTTGTCGTTTGCCGAATTCAGCAAGAGCCTCGGCGTTTCGATCGCATAGCCAGCCACCACCACGTTGCGTGCCTTTTGGAAGTGCCACTTGTTTTCACGGTGATAATGGACACCGGTGGCGAGCCCGTTCGCGTCGGTCTCGATCCGGCCGACCATGGCGAGATCGCGAATCTCGGCGCCGGCAGACAGAGCGCGCGGAATCCAGGCCACAAGGGCACTTTGCTTGGCATTGGTCGAGCAACCGGTCACGCAGAAGCCGCGATAGACGCAGGGATGCGCGAGACCACGCGGCGCAGAGAGGGTTGCAAGCGGTGTTTCCGTCCAGGCGATACCGAGGGCTTCACAGCCGCGCGCGAGCGCGCGGGCTGCAGCGTTGAGCGGATGGGCGCGATAGGGATAGCGCGGACGCGGCGGCCCCCAAGGATAGTTGACGGGTCCAGATATTTTGAGGGCTTGCTCGACTTCCGTATAGTAGGCCCACATCTCGCGCCAATCGATGGGCCAGTCCGCACCGTATCCGAGTTTGGTCCTTGCCTTGAACCATTCCGGCCGGAACCGAAGCGACACCATTGCGAAATGCACCGTCGAGCCCCCAACGGCCTTGCCGCTGTTATTGCTTCCGAGCTGCAGGGGATTGTCGCCATCGACGATACGATCATCGGTCCAATAAAGCTTGGTTTGCTCGGACTCGTCGGAGGCGAAATCCTCCAAAGGGCGAAAGTAGGGTCCGGCATCCAGGGCAACCACCGAGAAGCCGTATTCAGCCAGTTTGCAGGCGAGTGTCGCACCGCCGGCGCCCGTCCCGACGATCACGAAGTCGACCGTTTCGTGGTCGGCATATCCTTTCATGCTCACCCAGCCGCCGGGCCGGAAGACGTCGGGCGCGCGACCGTGGCGTGCGCGGGGAGTGTGCCGGGGATCATCGGACATTGCGATTGACCCTCAGAGCGTCAGCCTCGCGACCCGGCTTTGCTTCGGCCGCCTCCCACGGATCGCGATCGTTGAAATCGAGGCGCACGTAGCCGCGCGGACTGGCCGGTCCGCCCCAGCCAATCTCACTCCAGGAGATCGGGTGTGCGTAATACGCCAGAACGATGTCGCGCAGAAGTCGGTGCTTGAAAAAGGTTCTCGACGGCATGCCCGCCCATTCGGGTGATTTCAACTCCCCAGCTTCGCAGAAGCGCAGCAAAGCGTCTTGCTCGGGGTCATCGATTTCCGTGAAGCGATTCACGTAGCGGGCCCGCGCCTCAGCATCGAGAGCTTTCAGCCCGGTTCGCCAAGCTTCGTCGTCGCGTGGCAGACCGGCGGTCCGATAACCGTCCATGACACCATCGTCGAGCTTTCGGTCAAGCAGCGCAGCAACGGGAATGGGCGATCTTGATGAAGGTTGCGGTACGACGCGGTCGGCGACGGCGGCGAGGATTTCGAATTCTTCCCTGGTCAAAAAGCGCGGCTCGTCAGCTACCCTCAGGCGAGCTGCCACCACCTCCCGGGTCTTGTCATTCCAGGACGGGCTCTGCCATTTCGCAAGGACGTCGTAGCCAGGGTAAGACTCCCCAGCGCGGCGCTCCGCCTTCCTATCGAGCATCCCGCGCCTCTCTCATCAGTTCGAGCGCCGCGAGCCCCGCCAGTGCAAGGCCTGAAAAACTGGGGGGCGCCGGCAAGGGCGGTCCATTGAGAATGTTCTGGCTCCAGTTGCGCCAGCCTCCCATATTTCGTGAGACCCCATAGGCGTGGAAGCCAACGCCGATAAAACCCGTTGCGGTCAGCAATCGCATCCACCATCGCGCGAGGCCGCGCGTCCGCCCTCCGCCGTTCAACACGGCACCGGCGAGCAAACCGGCCCCGATGGGTGGGATAGTGACGGGAACGGCCATGAAGGGGTTGTGAAAGGCACCGCGAAAATGGAGCAGACCTGCTTCTCCCGTGGTGCCGAGCAGGCCCAGCGCAGTTACGGTAGCGACCGTCTCGCCCGCAGGAAGGTTGAACACCCGGTGAGGTCGTTGACGTCCATTGGCGCGCACCCGTTCCGAGCAGAAGCCCAACAGCCCGGAAAGCAGAATAGCCATAGGAGCTCCAAGGGGGGCCCCGTAGAAGGCGTTTTGCCAGCTAAACCCGCCCACCTTCTTCGTCACGTTGTAGATGTGAAAGCCTGTTCCCAGCAGGCCAGTGGCAGCTGCGAACAGATACGATGTATCGCGTGCTCTATGCGCGGCCGGACGCATGTCAGCCGTGCCGTGCAGGCTCATGGCCAGTGTCAGCCCGGCAACGACGAGCGGGGTGAACATCGCCTTGTTCTTGAACGACCCCCGGTAATGCTCAACAGCACTGTCTGCAAGCACCGATGCAGCCAGCGTACCCGCCGCTCGATTCAACCGCCGCGCCGCCATAACGGTCTCTGTCTCGCGACGTCCCAAACGCGAGGCCGAACGAGTCGACGAAGATTGCGCTGCCCATGCGCGCTCTGCTTTGCTTCCCGCGACGTGGGGGACACGGCGCGCTCTCTCAATCTCGGCTCGGTTAGATTGCATAGCGTGCAGCGTCCGCTTCCTTGAATATCAAACCATTCCCTGGTCGCGCCAGGTCGGGCTCGATCGCCCCATCACGTGGCGTCGGCGCGCCCTCGAAGAGCATGTGCTCGATGCGAACGTGGTCGTGAAACCATTCCAGGTGCCGCAGCCGCGGCGCCGCGCAGGCGGCGTGAAGATGCAGAGCGGGTGCGCAATGACCTGACAGGTCGATGTGGTGCGCCTCGCAAAGCGAGGCTATCTGCAGGAAGCCCGTCACGCCGCCACACCGTGTAATATCCGCTTGCTGCACGTCGACGGCGCCGGATTCGAGCATCTCGCGCACATAGTCGGTCGTATAGGCATACTCGCCTGCAGCGACCTCCATGCCCGCCGGGGCACGGGCGCGAACCGCGCGCAGACCTTGGAGATCGTCCGAGGACACCGGCTCCTCGATCCATTTGACGCCGTGCCGCCCGAATACATCCGCAAGCTGAAGCGCCTGCTGCACCGAGTAGGCGCCGTTTGCATCGACGAAGAGATTGGCGCGCTCGCCAATCGCACGGCATGCGACCTGCACGCGGTGCGGATCGAGGTCCGGCTCGGAGCCCACTTTCATCTTGACGTCCTTGCACCCATCATCGGCAACCCACCTGCCGAGCTGCTGGGCCAGCTCGCCGTCGGAGTAGGTCGTGAAGCCTCCGCTTCCATAGATCGGGACAGTCGTACGGTAGCTTCCGAGTAGCTGAACCAATGGCACATCCAAGAGCCGCGCCTTCAAATCGTAAAGAGCTGCATCGACGGCAGAGATCGCATTCGCAGCCAGACCTTCGCGACCCAGGTTGCGGACCGCGCGCTGCATCGCCCTCCAGACGGCCTGAGGTGCCAGGGCATCCTTGCCACGGACGACCGAGGCGAGCTTGCCTGCGATCAGCGCGACAATGCTGCGATCAGAATACGTGTAGCCGATCCCTGACTTGGCGCCGGCGGCGATTTCTATCAGGACGAGAGTCGTGGAATTCCAACTCATGGTCCCGTCCGCCTCGGGCCGATCGGTTGGAACTTGAAAGGCGCGCGCTTTCATTGCATCGATGGAGACCTCGACCATCATCCTTTCCCGGGTAGCACGGTTGTCAGCAACTCCTTGGCGCTGTTCTTCAAAACGCTCCCAAGCTCCGGCTCGGAAGGAATCATGCTGATGAAGTTCTTGGCATCCTTCAGTGTGATGTGGGGCGGCAGGGGCGGCACGTTTGGATCCGTGTACGCCTCGAGCACGACGGGACGATCCGCCGACAGCGCTTCATCCCAGGCGGCACCGACGCGTTCTGGATTGTCGACAAAGATGCCTTGGAGGCCGATCAGCTCGGCGTAGCGGTGATACGGAAAGTCCGGAATACTCTGGGTCGATAGCGTCTTTCCTGCCCCGAGCTGAATCCGCTCCTCCCACGTGACTTGATTGAGATCGCGGTTGTTGAGAACAAGGACGATCAGGTGTGGATTTGACCACGTCTGCCAGTATTTCGAGATCGTGATCAGGACGTTAAGTCCGTTCATTTGCATGGCGCCGTCGCCCATGCACGCGATCACCGTCCTGTCCGGGTAAGCCATCTTGCCGGCCAAAGCGTAAGGTGTCCCGGCACCGAGAGAAGCAAGACCTCCGGAAAGCGACGCCTTCATTCCCCGGCACATTTTCAGATCGCGGGCATACCAATTTGCTACCGATCCCGAATCCGCGGTTATGATTGCGTTCTCAGGCAGGCGGGGCGAGAGTTCCCAGAATACGCGCTGCGGATTGAGAGGCTCTGCTGCATCCATGGCGCGCTTCTCGAGCGTCTGCCACCATTCCTGCACGCCTTCCTCAATGCTCCGTCGCCACGACGAATTTTTCTGCTTCTGCTGAAGATGTGGCAGCAGTGCCTGTAAGGCTGTAGAGCTGTCTCCAACGATGTTGATCTCCATCGGATAGCGCAGGCTCAACCGGGCGCCGTCGATATCAATCTGAACGCCGCGCGCCGACCCGGGCTTCGGCAGGAACTCGCTGTAAGGAAACGCCGAGCCGACCATCAGAAAGGTGTCACAGTTCTTCATGAGGTCCCAGCTGGGCTTTGTGCCGACCAGTCCGATAGAACCCGTTACGAAGGGGAGATCGTCTGGGAGGACCGCTTTTCCAAGCAGGGCTTTGGCCACCCCCGCCTGGAGACGCTCGGCCACCGCGATGACTTCATCGGTGGCATCCAGTGCCCCCGCGCCAACCAGCATGGCAACCTTACTACCGTTGTTCAGGATCTCGGCGGCCGCGCTTACCAGATCGTCTCGCGGCTGCTTCGCCGGCTCGGCATAGCCGATGCCGGTGTGGGTCGCACCATGTGCGAGAGGCGGATCCTGGTAGTCCAACTCTTGCACGTCCTTGGGCAGGATCACGCAGGTGACGGCGCGCTTGTTGTCTGCAATGCGTACGGCCCGATCGATCAAGTGACGCACCTGCTCAGGCACGCTTGCCTGCGCGACATATTCGGCGACGTCCTGAAACAGGACTTGCAGATCGACTTCCTGCTGATAGCTCGCCCCGATTGCACTTCTTGCCTGCTGGCCGACGAGCGCAACCACCGGAACGTGGTCCATCTTGGCGTCGTACAGTCCGTTGAGAAGGTGAATTGCGCCAGGCCCAGAGGTCGCATAGCAAAGGCCCACCTGCCCCGTGAACTTCGCGTGAGCGGAAGCCATGAACGCCGCCATCTCTTCGTGCCGGACCTGCACGTACTCGATCTTGTCTTTCGCGCGTTCGAGCGCGACATCGAGTCCTCCGACGCCGTCACCTGGGTACCCGTACACCCGGCTCAAACCCCATTCCGAGAGCCGATGCCAAACAAATTCGCTGACGTTCATTGGATTTTCTCACGTGCGTCGCGCGCTACGCTGGAGCAACGATCAGACAATCAGAACGTTTCAGAACTTGCCTGCTCCTGCCCTGGATGTTCGTACGCCCGCGTACGCATCAGCTTTGTTCATCGATGCTCGCATCACCGGACGAACATCGCGGGCTCGTTCTGGTGAACCGCAATGTTCGCCGCAGGTGCGACAACCTACTTTGAGGCGGCGCTGTTGTTCGAAGAGCTGGAGCCGGTGGTGCCCTGAGATTTATTTGCCGAGCCAGATCCAGTCGTGGTCGTATTCATCGCTTCAAACACCGACATGCCATGAGGACCGATGGTCATCACCATGGGGTTGCCATCCTTCGTCTTGGCCTGAACGACGAAGGATTCGGCCACGACTTTGATGTCGCTGAAGCCTGCCTTCTTAAGATCATCCTGAATTTTCTGTGCTGCCGTAGTCTGGGCCGAGGTGGCGGCAGACTGCGAGGTACTCGTGGAGTTAGTGCCACTTTGCGCGAGCGCCGGACCGGAAACCGTTGCGGCGAGCAACAGGGCCGCCAAGAGCGTGGTCTTCATCGCTGTCTCCTTCAGTTTTGTTGGACGGAATATCATCACAGCGCTGGAGGGTTTCGGACGTTCCGACCCAAACAGTTTGAGTGATGCGATGTCGGTACGAGACCGAACGAAGGCACATTCTCTGGGACAGAGCTGGGTTGCTAAGGTCTTGCGGAAAGCAATTCAAAGCCGGCTCAGCGCAGCGGAACCCGACTCCTCTCCAAAGCTAAGTCGGCCTGCGTGGCTAAAGATTTCGTAGCCATCGTCGCGCGCGACCGCGACGAGCGTTACGCCGGCACGCTCAGCGGTCTCGATCGCCAGCGAAGTCGGTGCGGAGACGGCGATGAGCAACGGCACGCCCATTCGTGCCGTCTTCTGAACCAGTTCGACGGAGACCCGACTGGTTATGAGGACAGCCCCCCGCGACGTTTCGAGGCCTGCGCTGGCCGCCGCACCAGCGAGTTTGTCCAGCGCATTGTGGCGTCCGACATCTTCCCTTACCAATCGGATGTCATGGCCGTCCCAGAAGGCCGCAGCGTGCATCGCGCCCGTCGCCTGGTTATGAGGCTGGAGCGGTCGCAAGGAGCGCATCGCCTCCAGAATGTCGACGGGGCGAAACCCGCCGTCGCTGATTACGCGCGTCGGCCGTGGGCAAGCCTGTTCCAAGCTCTCAATTCCGCACAGGCCGCAGCCGACCGGCCCAACCATCGCCCTCCGCCTGTTGGCGAGGAGATCACCACAGGATTCGTCGAGCCAGATCCGCACTTCGCAACCGAGCTCGAGCTCGACGACTTCGATGCTGATGATGTCCTCGCCATGCTCCACAATGCCTTCGCTCAAGCTGAAGCCTACGCCGAAATCCAGGAGGTCAACGGGAGAGGCCATCATCACCGCGTAAGTCGAGCCGTTGTACGTGAGCGCTATCGGCCGTTCCTCTGCGACCTTGCGTGAGGACGGAATCGGGCGACTCCCCCGCCATACCAGCTCCGGCTTGTCGCGCGTACAACGATCCTGCATATCCGGCTCCGAGGTTGGCTTCTGGCAACCTCAACCATTGGGCCGCGTTCCCTGGCCATCATCCATTGTCGGGCCCCGCTCCCGCTGTTCAACATCGCGCGATCAAAACCATTCCCTTGGTACGGCACCGCGCACAGATTTCCTGAGCGGAGAATGCGTGCGTCGCACGTCCTTCGATGGTCTTGCAGGTGCTGGGTTTTTTCCCGCGCTTGCCGCTCAAGCCGCCGTCCCGCCGAGAAGCGGCTGCTCAGGAACCCGCGCGGGGAACATACGTTGCCGATGCACAGGCTGGCCGGTTCCCGAAGAGAAGCAAGATCATGGCGCGACCCAACAAAGCTGGTGACCACACTCCCGACACGGTTGAATACGACGGCCCAGCTGGCGGATGGGGGTCCCTGAAAGGAATAGCGCGGATCTTCGGCAAGGAGTGGGATTCGCCCGCGGCCTTGAACACCCTTCGTCGGCAGAACAAGCCGAAAGGCTTCATGTGCGTTTCCTGCTCATGGGCCAAACCTGCGGATTATCATGCCTTCGAATTCTGCGAGAACGGCGCCAAGGCAACGCTCTGGGAGCTAACGTCGCGCCGCTGTACGCCGGAGTTCTTTGCCGAGCATACCCTAACCGAGTTGTTGTCATGGAGCGACTATGACCTCGAGCAGCAGGGGCGCCTGACGCATCCGCTGCGTTACGACAGCACTACTGATAAGTACGTTCCCTGCTCCTGGGACGAGGCATTTCATGCCATCGGATCGCAATTGAGGGCGCTCGATCCGAAATCGGTCGTGTTCTATTCGTCGGGGCGCGCCAGCCTCGAGACCTCGTATCTGTATGCTCTCTTTGCACGGGTGTACGGCAACAACAATCTGCCGGACAGCTCCAACATGTGTCACGAAACGACCTCAGTCGCTCTCAAGAAGCTGATCGGGGCGGGCGTTGGGACCGTGGTCTTCGACGACCTCAGCAACTGCGATGCGATGTTCTTCTTCGGGCAAAATACCGGGTCGAACAGTCCACGCTTCCTTCATCCCCTACAGGACGCTGCCAAGCGCGGCGTCCAGATCATTACGTTCAACCCCGTCCGCGAAAAGGGTCTCGAAGTCTTCATCAATCCGCAGAATCCGACAGAGATGCTGACGGGCAAGGCCACACAAATCAGCAGCCAGTACCATCAAGTGAAGGTGGGGGGCGACATCGCGGTCATTGTCGGAATCTGCAAGCACGTCTTCGCGGCCGACGATGCCGCTAAGCGGGAGGGCAAACGTGTGATCGACGCTCCCTTCGTCGAGCAGCACACACATGGTTTCGAAGAGTTCGAAGCCAAGGTCCGGGCGACGTCCTGGGACGAGATCGAGATCGCATCCGGTCTGAGCCGTTCGGTTATCGAGGGCGCCGCGCAGGTCTACGTCGAGGCTGATCGCGTGATCGGGATCTACGGCATGGGCCTGACCCAGCACGTACACGGCTTCCAAAACGTGGCGATGCTCGTCAACATGCTGCTTCTAAAGGGAAACATCGGGAGAGACGGCACCGGCATCTCGCCCGTGCGTGGACACTCGAATGTCCAGGGTCAGCGCACCGTGGGCATCTCGGAAAAGCCCGAACTGGTTCCGCTCGATAAATACGCCAAGCAGTTCGGGTTTGAACCGCCGCGCGAGAAGGGCATGAACACCGTTGAGACATGCGAGGGCGTTCTCGCCGGCAAAGTCAAAGCGTTCGTCGGCCTCGGCGGAAATTTTGTCCGCGCCATTCCGGAGCGATCGAAGATGGAAGCGGCCTGGCGCGGGCTGGAGCTGACGGTCCAGATTGCCACCAAGCTCAACCGCAGCCACCTGGTGCACGGCAAGGCCGCCTATCTGCTGCCGTGCCTTGGTCGAACCGAAGAAGATGTGCAGGCAAGCGGCCAGCAGGCGGTTACCATGGAGGATACGTTCAGCTGCATCCAAGGTTCGATCGGGTTGCGCAAGCCGGCCAGCGAGCACTTGAGATCCGAGGTGGCGATCGTCGTAGGTCTGGCCAAGGCAACCCTGCCCCCCAATCCCAAATTGAAATGGGATGAATGGGTCGGCAACTACGATCTCATCCGTAAAGAGATCGCCGAGACCTATCCGGACGAATTCCACGACTTCAATGCGCGGATGTTCACGCCGGGGGGATTCTATCGTGGCAATTCCGCCCGCGAACGGATTTGGAAGACCGAGAGCGGCAAGGCAGAGTTTACAGCGCCCGAAACCCTCACCTCGACCGGCTTTTCTGATGCGCCCGGCCGCTTCCGGCTGCTCACGATGCGCAGCAACGACCAGTTCAATACGACGATCTACGGCTACAGCGATCGTATGCGAGGCATTGAGGGTACACGGGACGTATTGCTGATGAATCCCGACGAAATCGCACGCGCCGGACTTCAGGAAGGTCAAATGGTTTTCCTCGTCAGCGACGCAGAGGATGGCATCCTGCGCGAGGTGGGTCCTCTTAAGGTGACCCCGTTCAAACTGCCGGATGGCTGCGTCGGGGCCTACTATCCGGAAATGAACCCCCTGATCCCGCTGTCGCACCACGACATCCATTCGAAGACGCCGGCCGCTAAATCGGTGCCGGTCCGAATCCGCGCGTGAGCGATGGCGCGGAAGGGGGGCCGATGAATGCAGCTTTTCCGCCCCGGCGCGAACACGATTGCGACGGTGATGATCGCGGCAATTGGAGCAGCGCCGGTGCTTGCAGTTGGGTTGTCCTATGAGGTGATGCGATCCCCTTACATCACCAACCAAAACGTCACGCGGAACCAGCCGGTGCCGTTCAGTCATGAGCATCACGTGTCGGGCCTCGGTCTCGACTGCCGCTACTGCCACACCTCTGTAGAGAAGGCGCGCTTTGCCGGCATCCCGCCGACCGAGACCTGCATGACCTGCCACTCCCAAATCTGGACCAATGCGCAAATGCTGGCGCCGGTGCGCGAGAGTCTGGCCAAAAACAAGCCGCTGGCTTGGCAGCGCGTCCACCGCCTCCCCGACTACGTCTATTTCGATCACTCGGTCCACGTCGCAAAAGGTGTCGGATGCACCACCTGTCATGGCGACGTCGGAGGCATGCCGCTGATGCGCCAGGCCGCGCCGCTGACGATGCAATGGTGTCTCGATTGCCACCGCTCTCCGGAACGTTACCTGCGTCCTCGCGAGGCGGTTTTCGATCCGAACTGGCAGACCCCGAAGAACCAGGCCGAGGTCGGGCCCAAGCTTGCCGCAGGCTATCACATCAACACAGGTCATTTGACGGACTGCACGATATGCCACCGCTGAAGGAATTGCCGACGCGGCCCGATCCTGCCGGGCGCAGCAAGCTCAATCGCCGTCAGGCGCTCAGCTTGCTGGCGACCGGCATGGCCGGTGGACTCGCGGCCTGCAGCAAACCCGACGAGCAGATCCTGCCTTATGTCAGGATGCCGGAGCGCATCGTTCCCGGCGAACCGCTGAAATTTGCGACGACGCTCGCGTTGGCGGGGATCGGTCGCGGCGTGATCGTGACTTCGATCGACGGCAGGCCGATCAAGGTGGAAGGCAACCCGCGTCATCCGGGCAGCCTGGGTGCCACCGACGTTTTCGCTGAAGCAGCCGTTCTTTCGCTTTACGATCCCGACCGCTCGCGCACGATCCTGCACGATGGCGCGATTGCGCCTCGCGAAGCGTTGAACCGAGCGCTGGTGACCGAACTCTCCGAGGCCCGCAGCAGCCAGGGTAAAGGCCTGCGCCTGCTGACCGGGCGCACCACCTCACCGACTCTGCTGCGCCAGATCGATGCCCTGCTTCAGGCGTTCCCGGCCGCATCGTGGCACGCGTACGATCCAACCGACGACGAGAACGCCCACCAAGGTGCGCAGCTCGCTTATGGCCGGCCCGTGTGCAGCATTGCGGATTTCGCAAAGGCCCGCGTGATCGTCGCGCTCGATGCCGATCCGCTCGGGCATGGCCCCGATCAGATTCGGATTGGCCGCGGTTACGCAACCGGCCGCGGCGACGCGAATGCCTTCTCGCGTCTCTATTGTCTTGAGAGCGCACTCACGCTCACCGGAGCAAAGGCGGACGAACGTCTGGCGCTTCGTCCCGAGGCAATCGAGCGGTTCGCAGCGATCCTCGCGCGGGAGTTCGGCGCGACGACCGGCGCAACCGATCTTCCAGAGCGCGAGCGCCTGCTGCTTCAGAAGATCACGGTCGACTTGAACTCGCACAAGGGTGAGGCGCTCGTCATCGCGGGCCCGGCAATGTCCAGGGAAGTCCACGCATTGGTGCATTGGATCAATGCCAAGCTCAATGCGCCCATTCGGCTAATCGATTCCATCGATCGTACGCCTTCCGGCAAGCAGGCGGGAACGCTCGAACAGCTCGCAGGCGATCTCGAAGCCGGACGCGTGCGTCAGCTCGTGATGATCGGCGCCAATCCCGCTTACGACGCACCAGCCGATTTGCGGTTCGAGGCGCGGGCGCAAAAAGCGACATTCCGCCTGCATATGGGCGAGTACGCGGACGAAACCGCGGCTATCGCCAACTGGCATGTCCCGCAGAGACATCGTCTCGAAACGTGGTCGGATCTGCGAGCCAGCGACGGGACGGCCAGCATCGTCCAGCCTCTGATCAAGCCGCTCTACGAGAGCTTCAGCGAGCACGAGCTTCTCGCCTGGCTGGGCGGTGAAGAGGACGCATGTTCTCACGAGCTGGTGCGGCAGACCTGGCAAGGCATGGCTTCTGCCGATTTCGAGGCGTGGTGGCGGCGCGTGCTGCACGACGGCCTCATTGCAGGAAGCGGTGCCACTGCTGTTTCGGCGGCTGCTGCGCTTCTGCCGCCGCTCGCGGACGCCGAGCCTCACGATCTGCGGGATGACGAGATCCGTCTAGTCCTGCGCCCTGATCCTTGCCTGTGGGAGGGCTCATACGCCAATAACGCATGGCTGCAGGAGTGTCCGAAGCCGCTCAGCAAGCAAGTCTGGGGCAATGCGCTGGCGCTGCATCCGGATGAGGCAACCCGCCTCGGTCTCACATCCGGGGACGTCGTTACGGTCGCCGCGAACGGCCGATCGATCGAGGTGCCCGTGCTGACTGACCCCGGGACGGCCATGGGCGTCGGCGCGCTCGCGCTTGGCGGGGGGCGGCAAAAGGCCGGCGCGATCGGCAACGGCGTCGGCGCCAGTGCCTACACCATCCGAACCTCCGATAATAGTTGGCGCCTTCCGCAAGTTGCGATCAAGCGGACAGGACGCCGGGAGCCGATTCTCACGACGCAGAACGTCGTTCGCACGCCAGAGGACGTCCGCGAGCTCTATCCACAATACCGGCTCGAGCAATCTCTGCCCCCGTCGGCAAATCCCGATCCTCCAAGCCTAATGCCCCCGGCCGTGAAGTCGGGCGACGGCCATGCCTGGGCGATGGTGATCGACACATCGGTTTGTATCGGTTGCAACGCCTGCGTGCTCTCTTGCCAGGCCGAGAACAACATTCCCGTGGTGGGGCCGGAGCAGGTGGCCATGGGACGCGACATGCACTGGATGCGCGTCGATGCCTATGATCATGGCGCGCCGGACAGCCCGCAACTCGGCTTTCAGCCCGTGCCGTGCATGCATTGCGAGCACGCGCCTTGCGAGCCTGTCTGCCCTGTCGCTGCATCCGTCCATGACAGCGAAGGCCTGAACGCGCAGGTCTACAATCGCTGTATCGGCACCCGCTTCTGCGAAGCGAACTGCCCTTACAAGGTTCGGCGCTTCAACTTCTTCGGTTATGCCGACGGTGAGGAATACGGTAATCTCGGCGCGGAATCCTATCGCGGCCAGAAGAACCCGGAGGTGACCGTACGTGCCCGCGGCGTCATGGAAAAATGCACCTATTGTGTCCAGCGTATCAGCGGCGCACGTCGCGCTTCGGAACGCGAGAACCGGCCGCTCGGTCCACACGAGGTGCAGACAGCGTGTCAGAACGCCTGCCCAACGCGCGCCATCAGCTTCGGAGACCTGAACCAGGCTGACGCAGAGATCAACCACAGGAAAGCCGACCCGCGCCACTATGCCTTGCTCGGCCACCTCGGCACGCGGCCGCGCACCACCTATCTTGCCGATGTGCGCAATCCCGCACCTTCGGAGCCGGAGGGACGGATATGAGCGAAGTTCTCCTTCCCCAGCATCCCCCGGCGCACCGCTGGATCTCGACCGCGCGGGCAGGAGACGCCGCAGTTACCCAGGCCGTGGCAGATCCGCTCTTCACCGGGTTCGGCAAAACATGGTGGCTGGCCCTGCTCATCACCCTGCCGTTCGTGCTCTGGCTGTTCGTTGCAATCGCGTGGCTGTTCTACCAGGGCATCGGCATCTGGGGCATCAACTCCACCATCGTCTGGGGAGTCGCGATCGCCAACTACGTCTGGTGGATCGGAATCGGCAATGCCGGCACATTGATCTCGGCGATGCTGCTGCTCACCCGGCAAAGATGGCGCGCCTCGATCAATCGCTTCGCGGAAGCCATGACGCTGTTTGCGGTTGCGATCGCCGGGCTGATGCCCATCGTTCACCTCGGTCGACCAATCTACGCCTATTGGCTCGCGCCATATCCGAACACCATGGCGCTTTGGCCGCAATGGCGCAGTGCCCTGGTGTGGGATTTCTGGGCCATCGTGAGCTACCTGCTGTTCTCCATTCTGTTCTGGTATGTCAGCCTGATCCCCGACCTCGCGACCATGCGCGACCGCACGCCCCGCCGTGCCGGCCAACTGCTCTACGGCGCATTTGCGCTGGGATGGCGCGGCTCGTCGCGCGAGTGGTCGCGGTTGCAGACACTGCATACCACGATGGCCGCCCTCGGCGTGCCTTTGGTCTGCTCGGTGCACTCGATCGTCGGTCTCGACTTCGCGGCGAGCCTGATGCCCGGTTGGCAGGAGAGCATCTTCCCACCCTACTTCGTCGTCGGCGCAATGTACTCCGGATTCGCGATGGTCGTGGTGCTGGCGGCGGCGATCCGCTGGGGCCTCAGCCTTCAGGCGATCATCACCCGCCGCCACTTCGAGGTGATGGCCCGTATCCTGCTGATGGCCTCCATCGTCATGTTCTATTCTTATGCGACGGAGTGGTTCATGGGCTGGTACGGCGGTGAGCATGCCGACCGTGAGGTGGTGCGCTTCGAGTTCACTGGGACCTATGCGCCGCTGTACTGGGCCTTGCTGGCCTGCAACTGCCTCACCCCGCAGTTGCTATGGTGGCCCTTCGCGCGACGGTCGCTGTTCATTCTGATTCCTGTTGCTATCGCGATCAACATAGGAATGTGGCTCGAGCGCATCCTCATCGTCTGGAACACGCTTTCGCATGGTTACATGCCGTCCATGTGGCGGACGTTTCACTTCACGTTCTGGGACTGGAGCTTTCTTGTCGCGCCGCTCGGCCTTTTCGCCTTTCTGTTTTTGATCTTCATGAGGCTCGTCCCGAGCATATCAATGTTCGACGTGCGCGAGCTCGCCCATCAAGAGGCCGCGGCATGACGGCCAAGCTTGTGGCGGAATTCCTCGACGGTGAAGCGCTGAAGGCGGCCCTAGAGCGCGTGCGTACGGCGGGACACGCCGCACTCGAAGCCTTCGCGCCGTATCCGATCGAAGGGCTCGCCGAACAGCTTGGGCAGGGCCGATCCGCAATTCGCGGTGTGATGCTCGCCGGCGGCCTCGGAGCTGCAGCATTCGCTTTCGCACTGCAATGGTACAGCGCGGTGATCGACTATCCCATCAACAGCGGCGGCCGGCCACTGAACTCCTGGCAGGTGTTCCTGCTGGTGCCGTTTGAGGTCGGTGTCCTCGCGGCCGCGCTCGTCGGCGCCATCACCTTTTTCTGGTCGTGCCGCCTGCCTCGTCTCCACGATGCAATGTTCGAGATTCCGGGCTTCGAACGCGCAACGCAGGATCGCTACTTCCTGCTGACCGCTTCTGACGGCGACCCGAACGAGCTGAGGACGGTCCTCCGCGACGCCGGCGCCGTCGCGGTCACGGAGCTGCGCACGCCATGACCGCCCGCGCGCTGCCGTGGCTGCTGTTGCTATCATCGGCGCTCGCCGGCTGTGGTGATCATTCCATGTCTCAGCAGAATCGCTACGGCACGTTCTCGAAGGCTGCGCTGTTCAAGGATGGCACCGAAGCCCAGGCCTTACCGCAAGGGGTCGTTGCACAGGGCGATCTCGACCGTTTGCAGCAGATCACCAAGCCGCCTGCGGTCGACATGGCGCTGCTGGCCCGCGGCCGCGAGCGCTACGATATCTATTGCTCCCCGTGTCACGGGTTCTCCGGCCACGGCGATGGCATGATCGTGCAGCGTGGCTTTCCCGCACCCCCGTCCTACCATTCCGCCCGCCTCCGCTCGGCCGATGCTCAACACTTCTTCGACGTGATCACTCATGGCTACGGCGTGATGTATTCCTACGCTGCGCGCGTCGAGCCGCGCGACCGCTGGGCGATCATCGCCTATATCCGCGCGCTGCAGCAGTCGCAACACGCCGACGTCGCCGACGTCCCGGAGCTGAGGAGCAAGCTGCCGTGACCGCCGTGCTCCGCCGCCCTGCCCTGAGAGCAATCGCGACGCCGCGAATTGCAGCGGGCCTCGTGTTGATCTTGCTCGCATCTGGCCTCGTGCTCGCGGCCGGGAGACTTGGCCCCTATCCGAGCCTGCTCCAGGGCTGGCTCTTGGGATTTGCGATCTGGAGCTGCGCCCCCATCGGCAGCATGACGCTGCTGCTGGTTCATCGCTTGACCGGCGGCCGCTGGGGCTTTGCCGCCGGACCGGTGCTGCAACTCCTCGCAGTCATGGTGCCCCTCGTCGCCATCGCATTCATCCCCGTTCTCGCCGGACTGACTGACATCTACCCCTGGGCCGCGGATGCCAGCCAGATCAAGCCCGACATTGCGCGCTGGTACCTCGGCCAGCCGTGGTTTGTCCTGCGTGCCGTGATCGCATTGATCGGATGGTCCGTGCTCGGAGTGACTTTCGGTCTTCGACTAGGTGGACGGCTACTGGCCGCGCTCGGACTTGCGTTCTTCGGGCTTACCATCAGCATGGTTGCGGTCGATTGGTTCCTCTCCGTCGAACCGCATTACGTTTCCACCGCCTTCGCCTCCATGATTGCAATACAGCAGCTGCTCGCCGCGCTGGCCGTTGTCGCCGTGCTTGCAACGTCGAACGTCGATGGCAAAGCGCTGAGCGATGTCGGCAGCCTTTTGATCGCAACGCTGCTGGGCGTCGTCTACCTCGAATACATGACATATGTGGTGGCCTGGTACGGCGATCTACCTCACAAGGCCGAGTGGTTCCTGAGGCGCAGCACGGACGTATGGACGAACATTCTGCTCGTGGCATTCGTCACCGGAGCCGTGCTTCCGTTTGCGATGTTGCTGTTGGAGGACGTGCGCCGCAGCCCTGCCGGCTTGCGCATCGTCGGCTTGTTGCTGTTCTTCGGCATTATCATGCACTTCGCTTGGCTCCTGGTGCCGGCATTTTCCGCGCAAGTTCATGTTGCACTCACCGCTCTCGGCGCCCTCCTCACCTTGACCGTTGCTTCGGTCCTCTTTGGGCAGGGCACCGCATCCGCAGAGGTGCGCCATGCCGAATGAGGAGATGGGCAGCCGCGCGCTGCCAGAAACGGCCGGCATAGACAACCGCGCCGTTCTCGCCATCGTCGGCGGCTTCTTGCTCTTCGTGGGCGCCGCGATTGCGGGAATTCTGCTGTTCCTGAATAGCGAGGCGCCGGGCGCATTCACGCCGCGCGCAGAAAACCGGTTTCCCTCGCCCGAGCTCCAGACCTCTCCGGAGGCCGACCTGACCCGGTTCGAGGCCGCGCAGCGTGCCAGGCTCACCGCTTATGCCTGGGTCGATCGCGACCACAACATCGCCCGCATCCCAATCGATCAGGCGATGCAGCTGGTCGCAGGACGGGACCAGCACGCCTACGACGCCCTTCGACCCGCACCCGCACCTCCGCCAGGTGCGAGCGGAGGAAGTCCATGAGGCGGTCCATCTTCATCATGGCCCTTGCGCTCTGGCCGGGGCTCGCGCATGCCGGTTTGACCGAGGACCAGATCGGGCGCGTCGGGTTCGATCCCCCTCAGGGCGCCCGCGTTCCGTTATCCCTGCAGTTTAGGGCCGTCGGCGGTTACACCGTCACCCTTCGCGATGCGATCGACGGACGTCCGACCCTGCTCCTTCCAGCGGACTTCACCTGCAAGCAGATTTGCGGGCCTGCGCTGACGATCGCAAGTTCGGCGCTGCAGCAGTCCGGGTTTATCGCAGGACGCGACTACAGCCTCGTCGTTGTCGGCATCGATCCGCGCGACACCATTGACGACGCCCACCGCTTTACCCAGGGACAGATCGGGGGCACGGGAACATCGGTCCTGACAGGATCGCAGGAGACTGTTGCCGCGCTGCTCGGTGCAATCGGATACCATACCGAAACCGACGACAAGCATGACGCGATTGCGCATCCGGCAGCCTTCGTCACGCTCGCGCCCGACGGACGGGTCGTCCGCGCGCTTTCCAGCCTCGCACTGCAGCCCGGTGACCTTCGCCTCGCTCTGTTGGATGCCGGTGACGGGCGGATCGGTGGACTCTCCGGACGCATCGCACTGCTGTGCTATGGATTTGACGCGGTACACGGAATCTACACCCGCAGGATCACAACGGTCCTGCAGATTTTCGGAGCATCCACGGTTGCCATCATGGCCGCCCTCGTCGGGCTGATGCTGGTTCGCAGCAGGCGTCGGGGAGCCTCGGCATGAATTCGTTATTCAGGCTGCCGGAAGCGAGCACACACGCCGTCACGGTTGATCACATCTTCTATCTTCTGCTCTTCCTTTCCGGGGCGACCGTGGTCCTCGTCTTTGGGCTCATCCTGCTGTTTGCCGTTCGATATCGGCGCGGATCTCCCGCCAAGCGCGGCCCGATGCCTGAGATTCTCAGCCGCGAGTTCGAAATCGGTTGGACGGTCGCGACGTTGCTGACGTTCGCCTTCCTATTCTGGTGGGCATCTTCCGCTGACCTCAGCAGCCTTGCCGCGCCCACGGGCGCACTTGAAATCCACGTCATCGCCAAGCAGTGGATGTGGAAGACGCAACATCCGAACGGCGCGCGTGAGATCAATGCCCTTCACGTGCCGCTGGATAAGCCCGTCCATCTCCTGATGAGCTCGCAGGACGTGATCCATTCCTTCTTCGTTCCGGCGTTTCGGGTCAAGAAGGACGTGCTGCCTGGCCGCGACACCGACATCTGGTTTCAGGCGAGCAAAACCGGCACCTTTCCACTGCTCTGCGCTGAGTATTGCGGCACGAACCATTCCATGATGCGCGGCAGGATCGTGGTCATGCGGCAAGATGACTATGCCAAATGGCTGGTCCAGCAGCCGGAGGGCGACGATCTTGCCCATGAGGGCGCCAGGCTGTTCGTGTCGCAAGGATGCTCGGGCTGCCACGCCGTCTCCTCGAACGTCCACGCGCCGCGCCTGACGGGTCTCTACGGCCGCGCGGTGCAGCTGGCGGATGGACGCACCGTTTCCGCGGACGATGCCTACATCCGCGATTCGATGCTGCAGCCGAACCGCGACGTCGTGGCCGGCTTTGAGCCGATCATGCCGAGCTTCAAAGGGCTGCTCGACGAGGGAGAGATCCAGAGCCTGACCGCCTACATCCGCTCGCTCAGGGAGGAGCAGCAAAATGACTGACGCCCTGCTCGCCGGGGAGCTGCCGCTTCCGCCACGCCCCGATTATCTCCGCCACGGCTCGACGATCTCGTCCTGGCTTGCCACGACCGACCACAAGCGCATTGCAATCCTCTACGCGATCACCATTACGTTCTTCTTTTTCATGGGAGGAGCCGCAATCACCGCCGTTCGGCTCGAGCTGTTCCAGCCGAACGGATGGCTGTTGACGTCGGACACTTACAACAAGCTGTTCTCGTTCCACGGGATCATCATGGTCTGGTTCTTCCTGGTGCCGTCGATCCCGAACACGTTCGGCAATTTCCTGCTGCCGCTGATGATCGGCGCGCCCGATGTCGCGTTTCCGCGCCTCAATCTTTTCAGCTGGTATTTGACCGTCGCTGCCGGCGCTTTCACCGTTTATGCCCTCGTCGCCGGAGGCGTCGACACCGGCTGGACGTTCTATACGCCTTATTCGTCAATGTTCTCCAACAGCCACGTCTTCGCGGCTGCTGCCGGCGTGTTCGTGGTCGGCTTTGCCAGCATCGCCACGGGAGTGAACTTCATCGCGACCACCCATATGCTTCGTGCTCCCGGCATGACCTGGTTCCGGCTGCCGCTGTTCGTCTGGGCGATTTACGCGACGTCGCTGATCATGGTGCTTGCCACGCCGGTGCTCGCCATCTCGCTCCTGCTCGTGATCGCGGAGCGCGTGCTGGGCTTGCCGATCTTCGATCCGGCTCGCGGCGGCGATCCGATCCTGTTCCAGCACCTGTTCTGGTTCTACTCGCACCCGGCGGTTTACATCATGGTGCTGCCAGCAATGGGCGTCGTGTCCGAAATCATCCCGTGCTTCGCGAGGCGGCGCATTTTCGGATACGATTTCATGGTCTATGCCATGCTTGCGATTGCGGGCGTCGGGTTCTTCGTCTGGGGCCACCACATGTTCGTCTCCGGACAGTCGGCGCTGGCCAGCCTCGTGTTCTCGTTCCTGTCCTTCATCATCGCCGTGCCGTCGGCAATCAAAGTTTTCAACTGGACGGCTTCGCTGTATCGCGGCCAGATCAGCTTCGAATCGCCGATGCTGTATGCGCTTGGCTTCGTCGGTCTGTTTACGACCGGCGGGCTCTCCGGGCTGTTCCTCGCCTCGATCCCGGTGGATATCCATGTCACCGACACCTACTTCGTCGTCGCGCACTTCCACTACATCATGGTGGGCGGCTCCGTATCCGCCTTCTTCGCCGGGCTTCACTTCTGGTGGCCCAAGGTTACGGGCAAGCTCTATCCGGAGAGCTGGGCAAAGTTCGCGGCCATCCTGATGTATGCCGGCTTCAATATGACGTTCCTGCCGCAATTCTTTGCCGGGTACCTCGGCATGCCGCGCCGCTATCATACCTATCCGGCGGAGTTTCAGATCTACAATGTCATGTCGTCTGCCGGAGCAGCGGTCCTCGCCATCGCCTACTTGTTGCCTCTCGGATATCTCACCTGGTCCCTGTTCTACGGCGGAAACGCCGCGAAGAACCCTTGGGGTGCGACAGGCCTGGAGTGGGCCACGGGTTCTCCGCCTCCCCCGAAGAATTTTGACAGGCAGCCCCGCGTAGATCGCGGGCCGTATGACTACCACGCCGAAGGCATGTCGGCTGGAACTGATCCCCCCGAAATGCAAAACGCAAGAGAAACGCGATGAGCGACGAAAGCGCATTGCTGAGAGAACCCTGGTCGGATTTCGGCCGGCAGCGCGAGGCAGGCAAGTTCGGAATCTGGGTCTTCCTCGCCAGCGAGACGTTGTTCTTTGGGGCGCTGATGCTGACTTACACGGTTTGTCGAATCGAGCATCCACAGGCGTTCGCTGCAGCCGGGAGGGAGACGAATATCTGGTACGGCACGATCAATACCGCCGTGCTGTTGACGAGCAGCCTCACCATGGCCATGGCTTCGCAAGCGTCCGAAGCGTCTGCGCGACTGCGACGGCTCGTCCTCGCGTGCCTGATGCTCACGGCGATGCTCGGGCTCTTGTTCATCGTCATCAAGGGATTCGAATACAAGGAGGACATCGATAAGCAGCTTGTACCGGGAACCGGGTTTGCATTGTCTCAGCCGGGAGCGCAGCTGTTTTATGGATTTTATTGGCTGGTCACGGGTGTCCACGCGATCCACCTTTCCATCGGGATTGCTCTCGTGAGCCGCTTGTTGTGGGTGCTGCTCCGGCGCGAACTTCCGGCGAAAGACAATCCCGAGATCGAGGTTACAGCCCTCTACTGGCATCTGGTCGATATCGTATGGATCTTCCTCTATCCGCTGATCTATTTGCCGGGGCGCGCATCATGAACAGGCAAGGTGAGTCAGGCGATGTTGTGCGCCAATTATGGGCGAGGAACCTCTTGATCTGGGCAGCGCTCCTCGCGCTCCTCGTGCTCAGCCTCGTCGCCGCCTATGTTCCCATGGGCCGAATGACAACAGCCGGCGGCATCATCATTGCAGGGGTGAAATCGACCCTGGTCGTGCTGCTCTTCATGGAACTCGCCTCAGCAAAGCCCCTGATCCGGATCGCGGCGATCTCGGGGCTCGTTTTCCTGATCGCGATGTTCGCATTGACCTTCGCTGATGTTCTCGCACGAATCTAACGCGCGGGAGCACCGACCTTTCGGTACCTTTTGCCACCCCGCATGCACTGAAGCGTTCTGATGCAGCCACCTTCGAACGCAAGCTTGGGAGAGGAGAACTTTCGCTGCGCTCAAAGACGTGACTGCATCAGTTCGCTCGTGAAGCCGCGCGCCTCTCTCATGAGGCACACCGCCGGGGACCATTAGGCGGACGTTGGTTGTTCACGAGCTCTGAAACTCCTTCATATTGAGCCGCAGACCGGCTTTGTTTGCTTGCTCCGGTGTGACGTAAGGCAGACCATAATAGCTTAGCTTCGGGCTCCACCGCCCCGTTTGACCCGGGTACGGAAAGGCATACGTCCCTCCGCCAACGGACGCCTCGCGGGATATCACAACGGCCGCGAGCTTTCCCCCGCTGTCGAAAACGAGATCGGAGACATAGCCATAGCCTTGGCCTGCCTGCAGCCGCGCATAGTCTCCGATGACCTTGGAGACCGAGAATTCGTGCGGCTCTGCTTGCGCCTGATCAGGGTCAACGAAGAGGCCGTATTCTCGCGACCTCAAATCGGAAAAGTCGGCCACGATAGCTCCTTCATGAAGCGGGCGCAGCACCCGGTTGAAGGGAATTCGGGACATGAACTCCGGCTCATCCTTCGTTCTGAAGCCTTCGACGAGCACAGAAGCAATCTGCCCGTCGTCGGCCAAGATCACGTTCCGGACGGCTCCCAAATACTCACCTTTCAGAGAGAAAACCGCGCTCCCAAGCAGTCGCGAGGCACGGTATCCATTATAGACCGTGTTGGCGAACTGCTGGGACTGCGCCGACTGTTCCGTCGCAGCCTGCGTCGCCGTCTCTGCCCATGCGGGACCCAATAGAACGGAGGTCGAGATCGTAGCTACGGCAATTGCGAGGGTGATCCTGCTCCTTACGCCCATTCAGTGCTCCTGCGATCCGTCGTGCCAACATTACCATTGATCGTATAATTGTTTCCGAGGCGCGAAGTTCTGGCCGGCCGTCAAGCGATCGGTCCGCTGCCGTGCCAAGGAGAAAGTGCAGCGACAAATCGGGCACCCGGCCCTTGGGAAACGCACCGCAGATCCACGCGTGCACATCCAGGCAGTGCTATCGAATGCCTCGGCCGACGAACTTCATTCGTTGCTCGCACCAGAGGCAAGCTCTCGATCCAGGCCTTAAGGACCAGGTCAGGTTTCTCCTGACGAGCCTTCACCTTCAGCCCGACTGTGAGGGGGCCGGCGCCCGCCCCACATATTGGTGAATAGCCGTTCCAAGGAGACGCGAAATGTTGAGCAACGAACTCGAAAACGTCGTGCCGACGCACAGTCCGACGCCATCTCTCCAACGGTCACGAGAGTGCGATCAGACGCCGCACGCGCACCACGCAAATAACGACCTGGTCCGTCGCCTCCCCCACTCATCACGCCGCCGGCTGGTCGAGCTCTGCGACGAGGTAACACTCAGACCGAGACAAATGCTCCAGGAGCGCAATCTACCATTGCACTATGCCTATTTTCTGGAACATGGCGCGGCCTCGCTGACCGCCAAGGCCGGAGACTGCCTCCCCGTCGAGATACAGACTGTTGGAGCGAAGGATTTCATCGGCATCCCCCTGATCCTTGGCATGCGCGTTTCCCCTCACCGTTGCATGGTTCAGGTTCCGGGGAGAGCCTTGCGCATCGAGGCCGATGCTTTGATCGAGCTGGTGAGAGGGGATGTCGAGATCCAAAAGCTGTTGCTGCGCTACGTACAGGCCATTCTGATCCAAAGCTCGCAGCTGGCTGCATGTAACTCGCGTCACAGCCTGCAACAACGATTGGCTCGGTGGCTGCTCGTTGCAGAGGATAAATTGTTCTCCCGCGAAATCCCGCTCACGCATCGGTGCATGGCACAGGCCCTTGGAGTTCGGCGCGCAGGCATCACCTCGACAATGGGCGAAATGGAAGCGCGAGGCATCATCAAGCGAGGCCGCGCTCAGGTCGAGATTCTGGATCAGTCGCAACTCGAGCAATTGTCCTGCAATTGTTATCGCGTGATTTTATCTGCACATGAGAATTCTCTCAACGCAACCAACACTCGGCGAAGTGATTGAAAACGGCGACGAGCTTGCTTACGCGATCACTGGCCTATGCGCCGGGCGTGTGCTGCTGGCCGACGTTGGCGGTATACCGTACCCCGTCGTCGTGCTTACTCAGGTGCGTTATAGCTACGCCATGTGTACAGAGTTCCTTTGCTTAAACGGCTGAGGGGCCCGCGCGCCGAAATGTGCTCGCCTTGTCCGGTTGCGTACCGAGTTCAGACCGGCGCAGCGAACGCTGCGTGTCTTACCTCGTTAGTCATCGCACGCTGCCCGGGAATGACGAGGAGCTTTGCCTGCAGAAGCCACGCTCCGCCGGAGCCGGGTGTTGCCGGATCTGCGCCCGCTAAATCCGTAGCGAGCCTCGCGGGATAGCCAGGAGCCAGCTTGCCGAATTCCAACGTCTCCAATGCAACGACTATCTTTGGGCAGTACGGTACCTTCGCGCGCGTTGCGCCGCTGTTGTTCGTTTTGCTCACCCCGATGGGGGAGTATGTCTTTCACCTGTCTCCGATCTGGATATTCGGATCCGGTGTTTTCGCAATAGCTGTACTCGCCGAATGGATTCGCGTAGCAACTGACCAGCTCTCCTCCCACACCGGGCCCGCTGTAGGCGGTCTCCTGACCGTCAGTCTTGGAAGCTTGGCCGAGCTCATTCTTGCACTGTTTGTTCTCGCGCGCGGCCATGTCGAGGTGGTCCATGCCCAGATCACCGGGTCTATAGCGGCGACCTGCTTGCTGGGGCTGGGTCTGGCCATCGTCGCCGGCGGGTTCAATCGCGAGCGCCAAAGCTTCACCCAAGCGCGCGCTGGGTTGTTGTCGAGCATGCTCGTTCTGTCGGTTATCGCTCTCATTCTGCCCGCAGTGTTCGACTACACGGGCCGCAGCATCCGTCATGTCAATAACGTGAATGCGTCTGACGAGCTGCTTAGCCTCGCTGTGTCGGTGGTGCTGCTACTTCTCTACTCCGGAAACCTTGTCTTTACTCTCATTACCCACCGGAATGTCTTCGCGACCAATGAGGAGGCTTCTGCTAAATCGGCGTGGTCGGCAACCACATGCTTGATCGTGTTACTGGCATGCACCTGCGCGGCGGCCCTGCAGAGCGAATTTGTCTCCGACGCTCTGACGGAAACGGCCACATCAACGGGTGTGACACCACTCTTTCTTGGCGTCGTCGTGCTTGCTCTTGTGGGCACCAGCTCGGACATTTTTGCGGCCGTTTGGTTCGCTCGGCGCGATAGGATGGGACTTGTGATGACGCTCTGCATTGGTTCCGCTATTCAGATTGCGCTGGTTGTTGCTCCCCTTCTCGTCATTTTCTCCTGGGTGATCGGGAAGCCGATGACCCTTGTCTTCCAAAACCCCGTCGATCTCTTTTCAATCGCCGGCACTGCGTTCATCGTGAATGCCATCACCAGAGACGCCGAGACCACCTGGTTCGAGGGCGTACTGCTAATTGGAGTTTACGTCGTGTTGGCACTTGCATACTACTTTTCTTGAAGTGCAACGCCGAGATAGGCTCAACATCAGCACCGTTCTAGCTCCAAAGTAGCTTGGTGTTGACCGATTAGAGCCGCCGCCGGACTTGCTAAGCGCCCGTTGATTAGCGCTAAAGAATCACCTCCCCCGCAAAGAAGGCGAGGAGCACGAGCATCAGAAAAATCGCAACGGCTGCGAAAAACAGCCACTTGGCAATAGTGGATGCACCAGCAGCGATTCCGCTGAACCCGAGCAATCCGGCTACGATCGATATCACAAAGAAGATCAACGCCCACTTCAGCATGCCAAGCTCCTACGTTCTTCATTACAATTGAGGTATGCACAAGTCCGATCGGAATTGCCCCTTCGAAGGTGCTCTCCGACTTTCCTGGCGACAATCGCTCTGGCCATTCGGCGTTCCGATAAGAACGTTTTATGCCCGGCAGATGGTCGGTGCGGCTGCGTACTCGCTGCGCCAGACGCCGAGCGAATTGGAATGTTGGTTCACGACCGGACAGTCATCAGGTCCCAACGTCTCTTCGATCAGTGGATGCGACTTATCTCCGTCTTAACTGCACTAAGCGAGGCACTCCCAAATGCACTTTCGTTCTGATTGCGTCCTTTTTCCCTGGCTGGCCCTCGCCACCGCACTCGTGCTCGGCCAGGCTACCCCAGCTGCCGCACTCGAATGCCCCGTTTACCATCCGAGCGATACCGACGCCGCGATCAAGGAAACGAGAGCTCAAACGGAGAGCTTCTCCGCACTGCTTGCGGCGGGCGGCGATCGTGCGACACACAGCATTGTCAACAGCGTACGCATGGCTCATCCGAATGCGTCGGCAGCAGAGATCACCAATTTTGTGTTGACCCTCTACTGCCCTCTGGTGCGACACAACGCAGCTTTGTCCGAAGATCAGAAGCGAGCGCGCCTCAAGGCATTTTCGGCTGAGCTCATGAAGGAAGCCTCGCGGTAAGCGTTGCTGCCGCAACGATGCCGACGCCTGTGGCGGCGTCTACGGAGCAACGCCGTACCGGTCCCGCAGCGAGCCGTGCACAAGCGCATGGCGACACAAGCGACCAACCACGTCGCGAGTCGGAATCGGCTTTTCAACCACGTACCGGCCAAATCGGGTGGGTATGACTTCGCGGCTATATCCCGTGTAAATCAGAAAGGGGATACTTCTGTTCAAAAGGAGATCTGCGAATCCAAACGAGGCCTGCCCGCGCAGGTCGACGTCGAGAAGCGCCGCGTCGATAGCTGCGCTACCCACTGCATCGAAAGCAGGGCTTAGCTCGGCAAATGGGCCAATTGGTTCATGACCAAGGCGCCGGATCTCGACCGCGAGATCGTCGGCGATGAAGTATTCGTCTTCGATTATAGCTATTCGCATTGAGCACAGTGACCTTGCGGCAGGCCCCACGAGGTTTTCGCTTATCGTATCGATGATGCCGCGGCGATCAACCCGGAGCCGGATTGTAGAGGGCATAAGTGGGTCCGCTGCCGCACGGGGCCAATAGTGCTTTAACGGGAGCGTTGCTCCTGCTGAACGAAGCAGGTGCGCCCATCGGGGTACACATATGTACCAACTGTCGCTGCAACGACACCGCAGCTCGCGCATTTCCTTTAGGCAATGAAGACGAGGAGATGAGTTTATGAAAACAAGCAGATGGCACGTCGCGGTGGCCGTATTGGCGTTCGCGATTCCGGTCGGAACTACTGCGCAAGCCGCACCGATGTTGGCCGCGAGCGGGATGAGTAAAAACGACGCAAGCCTGGTGGAAGTTCAATGGAGGCATGACCGCCACCATGGTTGGCATCGTCATCAGTGGCGTGACGCATACCGGCACCGCTATAGCCGCGGCTGGGGTCCAGCGTTAGGTGGCTTCGTGGCAGGTGCGGCGATTGGAAGCGCCGTAGCCAACAGCCGGGCGCAAGCTGCCGAGAACAACGCCTACTGCTCCCAGCGATACAAGTCCTACGACCCAAGCTCGGGGACTTACATGGGCTACGACGGCGTCCGGCATCCATGCCCCTGAACGAGACGGCGTTCTGGCGCGAGCCGCTAGGAGCGCCATCAACTTTTGACACTCGAGCAAAGGAGATCCATGCATGAAAGGGACTTCATCCTTGGCGGCGGCAGCTCTTGTCGGCGCAACATCGCTTGCGATGGCACAAACCGCTCCGCAAGCTACCGGTCCTGTGGACCATGGCGCCGTGCAGAACTCGAGCCGCAATCAGTCGGCCGACCAACGCGCTGAAAACAGCACGACAAACAAGGGGGGCAGCAAGGGCGACGCGGTCCAGTCCGACGCTGGTCAGGCGAGCGTTCGGCAGCAGATGGTCAACGACCTGCAACAGGCAGGTTTCACCGACGTCAAGGTGCGGCCGCAGTCGTTCCTGGTGGAGGCCAGAGATCGGTCAGGCAATCCGGTGACAATGTTCGTCGGTCCAAACACGTTCGCCGAGGTGAAAACGGTCGGGGCTAACGCGCAGACGTCGTCTTCGAATACGAACTCATCCAGCAACAGCGCCAATGCTACTTCGGATCGCCCGGGCGGAGCCTTCACCTCGGTGCCGCCGAAGGACGGCCTGAGCTCGCAGTTGATGGGTCTGCAGGTGTACAACAACGCCAAACAGGACATTGGCACGATCAAGGACGTCGCGCTGAACGAGAACGGCATCGACGGCTATATCCTCTCGGTGGGAGGGTTCCTGGGCATTGGCGACCACTACGTCGCAGTGCGGCCTTCGGCAATCAATCTGAAGTTCGATCATGCGGCAAACAAGTGGACCGCGAGCATGGACACGACGGCCGACCAATTGAAGTCGGCGCCTGAATTCAAGTACCCCAGCAAAGGGTAATCTTCTGAGGTGGAGCGGTTCGGCGGAACCGCTCCAGCCTCCCGGCCGTTGGTTCCAGGTGTTCGACTCGGTCATGCGGCTCAAATATGCTCGCCCGCGCTGAAAAACTGCTGGTTGACCTTGGCGAGACATTCTGGCTGGTGCCTATGCTCATGGTGCTTTCCAGCCTGATCGGCGCCTTCACTCTCGTTCATATTGACCAGAGCAACCCGGTCTCTCTCTCGAATCTAAAGGGTTGGCTGTACGACGGCGGCGCGACCGGAGCTCGCACCCTACTCGGTACCGTAGCCGGCGCGACGATCGGCGTCGCGGGGACCGTGTTCTCTATTACCATTGCCGCGTTGTCTCTCGCTGCGGGCCAGATGGGGCCGCGGCTGCTGCGTAATTTCACGCGCGATCGCGGCAATCAATTCACGCTGGGGATGCTGCTCGGCACTTTCTGTTACGCTCTCGTCGTGCTGAGAAGCGTCCGGACAGAGCCGGAAGGCGGCTTCGTCCCTCATCTATCATTGAGTGTTGGAATTCTGCTCGCATTGGCTTGCGTGGCGATGCTCGTCTACTTCGTCGGTCACGTCGCCGGCCGGATCAACGTTGAAACTGTCGTCGAACTCGTCAGTGAAGACCTCCGCAGCGCTATGCGCCAGCTAACCGTCCAGGATCCGCAGCCGAAGCCTCCGCCGGCTGAGTACTGGATCGGCTCCCTGCCCCTGAAGGACTCGCGGCGCGGTTATCTGCAGCATCTGGACGAAGAGGGCCTGGCCACCTGGGCGGCCAAGCATAGAGCCACCATTCGGCTGTTGATCGGCCCCGGCGACTATGTTTTTCCGGGGGCGACCGTCGCTCTGGTTAGTCCTCCCGTCGACGGTGCCGAAGCGGCTATCCGGAATGCGACGGCGCTGGGCGCAACAAGCAGCATTTCTTCCGATCTGCGCTTCGCCGTTCGGCAGCTCGTTGAAGTCGCTGTGAGGGCGCTTTCGCCCGGCATCAACGATCCACATACCGCCCTCTCGGTCCTGGATCGACTGGGCGCGGCGCTGTGCGACGTTGTGCCCCTGCATCTGCCATCAGGAGTGTCGATCAGAGGAAGTCGGCCGGTTTTGGTGGTGCCGCATGTGCAATACGATCAATTGCTCGGGACGATGTTCCATATGATCCGCCAAAGCGCAGGCGCCCAACCCGCAATATCGATTCGGATGATTGAGGTGATGGCTCAGGTCGCAAGCTGCGAGCGCGATGCCACCCGCCTCTCGGCGCTCTCCCACCACGCGGATCTCGTCCTTGCGGACGCTCGTCGCCTGATTGCCGCTCGCAGCGACAGAGAGGATGTCGAACGCCGGCATCAGCTATTTGCTCTGATGGTGCGGGCAGGTCCAATGGGTCGATTCACCGAACAGGTTTTGCCTCTGCCGGGCGCCAATGATCCGCCAAACGCTATCGCTGAGACAGCCGCCTTCCGATCTCAGCGTTGAGTTCGGCGCCCGCCAGGATGGAATAGGCCGCGACCCAGAGCCATGTCATCAACACGGCAACTGCGCCGAGCGATCCGTAGGTCTTTTGATAGGCGGCGAACGTGTTCACATACGTTGAGAATGCGTATGAACCCGCAATCAAACCGGTTGTTGCGAGGAGGCCGCCGGCCGACGCAAGGTCCCATCTCGGCTCGGACCTGTTGGGGGCATAGCGATAAAGCAAAGCGACAATCGCGATGATCATGCACACGAGCAGCGGCCACCGTATCAACATTGCCGCAGCCTGCCAGCCGGTTGGAATTGGCAGGTAGCTGAGCAGGAGGGGAATCACGGCAATCAGGATCACGGCGCCGCCGGCGAGGACGATCAACGCCACGGTCAACGACAGAGCGATAGCGTTGAAGAGAACGAGCCCACGCTCGTCGGAGACCGCGTAAGTGACGTTTAAGGCGGTCATGAGCGTCCCGGTCGCGTAGCGCGCACTCCAGATCGATATCCCTACACTGACCATCAGCCCGACGCCGAAGGGCGGATGCGTGCCCTGCTCTAGCACTCTCAATCGTTCTGAAATGAGCGCGGTCGCCTCACCCGGCAGGATGACCTGGAGCGCATTGAGCTGTCTCACGATGTCATTCGTGTCGGCGACTAGTCCGTAGAGTGACACCAGCGCGGCAATAGCGGGGAAAATCGAGAGAAAGGAATAGAAGGCGACGGCGGCAGACAAGATCGAAATGTTGTGGTCGCTCAGCTTGGCCCAAACGGCGATAGCGACGGAGACGAACCTGCGAAGAGGTTCGAAGCTGCTGCTGCTTACCCCCTCAACTTTGCGGTTTGCTTTTCCACTCACGTTGATTTCTAGCCCGTCTTCATGAGAGGACACGAAAACCTTCGACTGCAGCTGACGTTCCCATGCCCATGATCGAGAGACGAATTGCCCATCTTTACGGGCTGCCGAGGGTCTCTTGAGCTCACCGCTTGCCGAGCCAAAGGCCCTTGGTGGTCCGGAAGCGTACCTGCAAATGTGGGAACCAAAGCGGCGGACGCACTCTTGGATCTGGAGCAAAGCATCAATCTATGACGAGTAACTGGTATGGCTCAGACGTATCGCGCAGCAGATTGGGCGGCATTCACCCTTGGCGGAGTCATGGTTCTGATCGGCCTCGTGCTGGGGGCCGGCGGTGCTTGGCTGCTTTGGTTGGGAGGCTCCTTCTATTATCTGCCCAGCGGAATCGTCCTGATCGTCTCGGGTCTCCTGTTGGCCCGCCGGCGCGTTGAAGGCGCATGGCTTTACGTTCTTCTCTTCCTGCTCACCCTCGCCTGGGCGTTCTGGGAAGTTGACGCCAACGGTTGGGCGCTGGTGCCCCGGACTGTCGGACCGGCCATTTTGCTGATCGCCGTCCTGGCGCTCACGCCGAAGCTTCGCCCCATTCGCCACCAGTATGAAGCTGCGGCTACAATCGCTGCCGGGCTTGTACTGCTGGTAGCCACAACTGTGTTGATGACCGGAGCTTTTCGGCCGGCAAGCGCCGCTCCTCGCGTAATGCCATCGCCGACCGTCGCGATGACCGATCCTTCGCCTCTGAAGACAGGCGCAGATTGGCCCGCCTATGGCGGCAGTTACAGTGCGCGGCGCTATTCGCCACTCGAGGAGATCAACTCGACGAACGTAGCCAAGCTCACCAAAGTCTGGATCTTTCATACCGGCGACTTGCCTACCAAGAACACAAAGGGCACATTCGGCGCAGAGAACACCCCGCTCAAGGTGGGGGATAACCTCTATGTTTGCACGCCCAAGAACATCGTTATCGCGGTGGACGCCAAGACCGGCAAGCAGATCTGGCGATTTGACCCGCGCGTCCCGGACGAGTTCATTCCGTACACCGCGGCCTGCAGAGGCCTTGCATATTACGAACTGTCCAATGCCGATCAGGGCGCGGCTTGTGCCAGCCGCATCATCGAAGGTACCCTGGACGCACGCCTGATCGCAATCGATGCGAAGACCGGCACGCGCTGCGAGGCATTCGGATATGACGGTCAGGTCGACACCGCGACGGGCATCGGCCGGCACGATCCCGGCATGTTCGCGATTACCTCGGCGCCCACGATTGTTCGCGGCGTCATCGTCATCGGGCACGAAGTGCTCGACGGACAAAAGCGGGACGCGCCCTCGGGTGTGATTCAGGGATACGACGCACAAACGGGCGCGTTGCGTTGGGCCTGGGACATGGTCAAGCCGGATACAAACGCGCCGCCGCCGGTTGGACAAACCTATACCAGGGGCACGCCCAACATGTGGACGACCGCCTCCGGCGACGAGGAGCTGGGACTCGTCTATCTGCCGCTTGGGGTTTCGGCCGTGGACTACTGGAGCAGCAGCCGCTCGGACCGCGAGAAAGAGTTCGCAACATCGCTGGTCGCGCTAGATGCTATGACCGGCAAGCCCGCCTGGCATTTCCAGACCGTCCACAATGACGTATGGGACTACGATCTCGGCTCTCAAGCGACGCTGGTCGACTTCCCGACGGACAAAGGCGCGCCGGTGCCGGCGCTGGTGCTGCCGAGCAAGCGCGGCGACATTTTTGTTCTCGACCGCCGCACTGGCAAGCCGCTCGTCGGCGTCGAAGAGAGGCCGGTCCCGCAAGGCGGCGTAGAGCCTGCGCAGCGCGCAAAGACGCAGCCATTCTCGCTTTATCACACCTTGCGAAAGGCCGATCTCACCGAGCAGGACATGTGGGGCATGTCGCCCATCGACCAAATGATCTGCCGTATCCAGTTTCGTCAGGCGAGCTACAAGGGCATCTTCACGCCACCCACGGCCAGCCCGCACTGGATTGAATATCCAGGCTACAATGGCGGCTCCGATTGGGGCGGCATCGCCATCGATCCCGTACGCGACATCATCGTTGCCAACTACAACGACATGCCGAACTATAATCGGCTGGTGCCGCGCGACGAGGCCAATCGTCTTGGTTGGGCGCCGCGGGACCAGGCGCGCGGCGAAATCGGCGGGCAGGAAGGCGCCGGGGATCCGCAGCTCGGTTCCCCATATGCGATCAACGTCAATGCCGGCTGGCGGCTGCCGGGCACCGGATTGTTGTGCAAGCAGCCGCCCTATGGCGGAATTCGCGCTATCGATCTGAAGACCGGCAGGACGCTGTGGGATCGTCCGTTGGGTGAAGCCCGGACGAACGGCCCGTTCGGGATCCCGTCGATGCTGCCGATCAGAATCGGGACGCCAAATAATGGCGGTGCTGTCGTGACCGCCGGCGGCCTGATCTTCATCGCAGCGACGACTGACAATCTGATCCGTGCCATCGACATCAAGACCGGAAAAACCATCTGGAAGGACGTGCTTCCTGCCGGCGGCCAGGCCACGCCGATCAGCTATGAGGCCGACGGCCGCCAGTACATCGTGATCATGGCCGGCGGTCATCATTTCATGGAGACGCCGATCGGCGATTCCTTGGTGGCTTACGCTTTGCCGGCAAAATAGATGTCATCGAGACCCCGACCGGTGTGCCTTCAACTCGCTGATCCGAGAAGGTCTCATCAACTCGCCAGCATCGCAATAAAGAAGCGTCTGCCGATCTAGCCCATTCGGATATTCCCGTCGCCCTTTCCTGAGCGGCTATTTGGAGGCGGCCTTGATGCGAACTCCCTGACCGGATTTCTCGTCCGGAAAAATGAATTCTATGCCTGCTTTCTCGAAGCCAGATCTGATGGCCTTCAGGGCACTCCTTCGGCGCAGATCTTTGGAGGAGAGGTCGTCCTCGGCTTCCAATTTCGAGATCGTCCGCTGGCTGAGCCCTGCCAAATTGGCTGCTCCTGCCTGATCGAGACCGAGCAGTCCCCTTGCTGCACGGATCATCGCCGACGTCAGCATCTCCTCCTGGTCCAACTCCGCCACCGAATCGCTCCTCAAGGTGCGATTAAGGTTAACACGGCTGGATCGGAGTACCTCAGCACGAAAACGTTGCGGCCTCCTTAGTTCGTGCTATAGTAGCACGATCGTCAATCAGAGGAGATCGTTACATGGAAGTTGAGTCGCTCAGTCAGTCCATTTCCGAGGCCGCGCTCGCGCGCAGCGCTCGAACGCTCGTTGCCAACGCCGTCGCATCGGCTTTCAATGAAGACCCGGTGATCGGCCCGGATCTCAGCCGAGCGATCTCGGTGGTGGGCTCCGTCGTGAAGCGCCACGGCCTTTTGCTCCAGAGCACGACGGCCAACGCGCTCGCCGCCAGCGGCCGGTTCGACGTCCTCGTCGACGTCGCGATCCCGATCGTCGACGCCGCCAGCGAATTGCTGCTCGCCCGCAATGCCGCGGAAGACCTTGCTCGGATCAACATCCGGGCCGACGCGTCTGCCGAGCGCATCGTCACGGTCGATCTCGTGGTGGTCGATCAGGAGGTGGGCTGGGCCGGCGTCTACGACTTCAAGCGGGGCAACGGCCCGGTCGACGGCCGCACCCGGCGGCCGACCGAGCATGACTTGAGAGCGGCGGGCATGGTGCTGTCCAGCTATCTCGCGAAGCGAGGCTACCGCAATATCTTGCGCGTCACGGCGGGCGTGATCGACTACTACGGGAACACAGGCTTCACCAAGGACTTCAAGATCGGTCGCGAGGAGCTCGATTCGCACTTCGAGGTTCCGGTCCGTGAGACGCTGGACACGGTCACCTCGTGCCTTCGCAAGGCGCTGCTCGCCGAACTGCCGCACCTCTTCTCCACCGTCATCGAGGGGGTTATCCGCGAGAACGCCAAGAAGGATGAGACCTGCGGCATCGAGCTGATGCCCGATCTTGATCCGTTGCGGGCCGAAGCGCCCGTCGTTCATTTCGCCAACGCGCGTCCGACCGGGCCCGGACCGCGCAAGCCGGCCGTGACCGCCAAGATCGGCGCGGCTTAATCCATCGGCGCCGCCGACGGCCCGTCGGCGGCGCTACTCAAACCCGACGGAAGTGGACGTCCAAGACATGACTGAAAACACCATTGCGCCCGCGCCCAATGCTCGGCACGAGGATGACCGCCGAGTTGACGGAGCTGGGTCCGTGGTCGCGATCGATCGGCGATCGACCCTCGACGCTTGCGGCCACCGCCCCGTCTGGCGGGTCAAGGAGCAGCCGGATCGCCGTTGGCCTTTCAAGGCCGCCGATGTCGGGCCGTTACAATGGTGGCGAACGCTGCCCCCAGATGCGCTTCGCGACGCCGAGCAGGCCCTCATGCTGACGACCTTGGATCGAATCGTCGTGCTCCATCCGGTCGATGATCTTAAAGCCGCGCTCGCCGGCGACGCGGCGGCCGCCATGAGCATGGCGTTCTCGATGATGCCGATCGAGAAGACCACGCTGGCCATCGACATCGGGATGACCGCGCTCTGCCGTTGCGCGCTTGCGCGGAACGCGGCGTCGGCGCTGGTCATGGCGCAAGTAATCGGCCTGACCAACTTCGATCACGGGTTGTCCATCGAACTTGCCATGTCCTGGTACAGGCACGGACTGCGCTACGCGAGTGATCCGCGCAAATTCCGCGAGGCCGAGACCGTGCTCTTGAAGGCCTTCCATGAACTCGAACGTTCCGGATCGCGGTGACGGACGCGGTGCTGGTCTCCACCCCAAATGAATCTAAGATGATGTCCGGCTTCCGCCAACACGGCGGCTGGGAGCACGAAGCATGACGACCTCGGACGATTCCGATGATTTCGATCACGTAGTCGAGGACGATGCTGCGTCGACTGGAGCCGCGGCCGATTCCTCGGACCTGCATGAAGAACTGAAAAAGTTGCCGCGCCTTCTGCGCTACGCATTGCTTTCGAGCAAAGGCGAAGAGCACATCCAGGAGCGACTCGTCGCCGAGATCAATGAGGTCTGTCCTGGTCTTGCCGCGACCTCGGCCTGGATCTTGACGCAGACCTCGGCCGCCGGTCTTGAGCTCGCGGCCGAGCTCGACCGGCGAGCCGTCAAACAGGACGAGCCCGCCCTACGCAGCCTTTCCGACTGCGTTCGCGTTTTTAGCCTGCCATTACCCTGCAGCGCAGAGTTCTTCGATGACTATCGGAGGGTGGGCAAAGCTTTGATCGCGAGCTTTAGGAAGGTCTACCACGAGGCCGATGAGGACCTGTGTGCTGAGCTGGAAGAGTTTGTCTTCGGCTGGGCCGCGCTGCCCGCGTGCAGCGATCTGGTTTCACGGCATGCCAGCGCCGCCGCCGGCGCCGCCAGGCTCGGCCCCCTCACGGCAGAGCACCGCCTCACAGCCGCCAAGGTAGCTCTGCGTCGCAAGCTGAAAGAGGAGGAAGAAAGACGGAAGCAGAGGGATGCCGAGACCGCCTCCACGAGTGAGTTGCAGAAACCTCCGGCGCCTTCCGCGCCGGAGCACAGCATCATTGTGGCACGGCTCTCCGAGCAGCAGATGAAGAACACCAAGCTCAAGGACGTTCTTGGGCCATTCAAAGGTGTCGTCAACGTCGCCATGCCGCTTGTCGAGGCGCCGCCTCTGCATGTCGTGCGTAGCGCCCTCCTTTTTGAATTCCCCTATGCCGCCGAAGTGATTGATTTTGCGCTCGCCGATCTTGTCGGCCGACCAACAGTTCGCTTGAGTCCCCTACTGTTCGTGGGCGAATCCGGCGGCGGCAAGAGCCGATTCGCACGGCGCCTGGGTGAGTTGTTGGGCGTCAACGTCTGGCGCACGGATGCCAGCCGCGCTGATGGCGCCGCGTTCGGCGGTACCGACCGCCGGTGGTATTCCGCCGAACCTTGCCATCCTTTTCTGGCCGTGGCGCAGGGCGTGAGCGCCAACCCACTGGTGATTATCGATGAGATCGAAAAAAGCGCGACGCGGAATGACTATGGCCGACTCTGGGACTGCCTCCTCGGCTTCCTCGAATCCGAGACGAATAGTCGCTATCCGGATCCAGCGCTGCAGACCAATCTGGACTTGTCGCACGTCTCCTACGTCGCCACCGCCAACAGCGTCGACCCTCTGCCCTGGCCGATCCGCGACCGCTTTCGGGTCGTGAGATTTCCCAAACCCACGTCCGCTGATCTCGACGCGCTCTTGCCTGCGATCATCGCCGACCTTGCGAAGGAACGCGGCCTCGACACCCACTGGGTTCCGCCGCTCGACGGCACTGAACACATCGTCGCCGCGCAAAGCTGGCACGGCGGCTCGGTCCGGCTCCTCCGTCGCATCGTCGAGGCTATCCTCCGCGATCGCGACGCCAACGCGACCCGAAACTGATGAGCCGTACCGCCATGTACAAGTCACCAAACCTCCCGTTCGGCCTGCCTTGGAGACAACCGGCGAATCCTTTGGTCGAAGTCGCCATCCAGGTACCGAGCCAGCCGGAGATTGTTCTGTCCGAGAATACTGAAATTCCCGCGACGATGGCGCGCATGCTCGAGGCCACCGGCAACTACAAAATCCTTCGCCGACTTGTCCCACGGACTGCCGAGCCTCGCCCCACGGCTGGTCGAATCGGCCTGATCATTGACCTGGAAACGACCGGCCTCGACACGACGCGCAACGAGGTCCTGGAAATCTTCGCCATCAAGTTCGGCTACGCCGACGACCGGATCACTTCCATCATCGGCACCTTCCAAGGATTCCAGCAGCCGTCGGCGCCGATCGACCCTGCCATCACTGCGCTCACCGGCATCACGGACGCGATGGTCGAAGGTCATCACATCGACAGCGCGTCGCTCGAGCAATTCGTGTCGGATACCCACATCATAATCGCTCACAACGCCGCCTTCGACCGCAAGGTCGCGGAACGGCACTGGCCGTTCTTCGCGAACTGTCACTGGGCCTGTTCAGCGAGCGGCATCGACTGGAAAGCCCATGGCCTCAGCGGCGCCCGTCTCGCGTACCTGCTCTCGGAATACGGCCTGTTCCATGACGCTCACCGGGCGCTGGATGATTGTCGTGCAGTCCTTGAGATTTTGGCACTCGATCTTCCCGGCACCGAGCTATCAGGACTTGCGGCTCTGCTCGATCGCGCGCGTTGCCCTCAGCACCGCATCTGGGCCGATGGCGCGCCGTTCGCACTAAAAGACACCCTCAAGCAACGTGGCTATCGGTGGAACGACGGTACCGATGGACGACCCAAGGCATGGTACGTGGACGTCGATGCTGTTAGCGCCGAACTGGACTACCTCCGTAAGGAGATTTACCGCCGGGACGACCGAGATATCGTATGGCGGACGATAACATCGCTCGATCGGTTCTCGACACGGATTTAGATGAGGCAGCACTGCACTCTTGAGTGCTGCTTGCTTCACCCCGCTAGTGAGCTACCCGCCAGCAGCAACATCGCCCTTCCCAAGGCGGCGAGCATTCTGGGATTTCGTTCGCACAGACCTTCCATGACGGTCCGGACGTCGAGGGCCTCGCTCTCTGCTGTGACATAAGTGAGGCTGCGAGGTGAGGCCACCAGTATTCACAGGCGCATTGTGGTGTCGAGGATTCCTATGTTTGGCACGTTAGCGCACCTTCCATGTGCGGAACGGTTGCCACGCGAGGCGATTACCTTCACGCCGATCGCCCCCGTGACCGGCAAAAGCGGCCCCGGCCTCAAGTCCCCCCCGATTGCCCCAGCCGGGGCCGCTCCAGTCGGACGGCACTACGGATGAAAACGACCCTTGCCTTATTGTTCGTGACCCTCCTGGTCAACAGTTGGATCTGTTACGCGCGGAAGCGTATCGCGCCGCAAAAGCAAACGGCGTGAAATCGCACGCCGATCGCGGACATCGGCACCCAATTCTATTGTGGCAATGAAAAGCGAAGACGGCATTCGCTCTAGTCTGCGAAAAGTTCGGTATTTGGTACGACGGACAGCGGGATAGATAAACCGCCGACAAGAACCGGCAATCTCCGGACCACTGGCCCAGATCGTCCGGTGCTGCGGGGTCGAACTTCACTGCCGCTTCATTAGCAAAGTAGGCCCCGGGACCCGTCAGCTCACGTAACCTCAGGCAGCGAGAGCAGTGTCAAGTTCTGATAAGTGCGTTACTGAACGAGCTTGGTGGCGGTCGGCACGCGACTAAGCAGGGCGATCGATCCTTCGCGTGTACCCAGCTTGGATCACCTGCGTCCGTAGTTCGTCGGACGGCTCTCGGTCAGGTGCCGCAATTCATCCTCTATCCAGTCATCCCGCTCAACGCTGATCTCCCAACCCGCCTATACTCAGAGAGCCGTGGAGGTCAGCACCATTGCGACCGCTGGGAGCGTCAAAATATGCTCGGACCAATACCAATATTCCTCCTCGCTTTGTGTCGGGAATTTCCCGACCGGCGGGGTTCGATTGCCCGACTCGCGCCCATAGAAAATGAAAGCCACATTAGTACGCAGGGAATCCGAGGGAGGCGACCAATGCTGTTGATGACAGCTAGTCTGAAAAAGTCGGATAGCCGAGATAACGATGTCGTGCGGCCAGTAGTCGTTCGGTCGGAACGGCTTTCGGATGCCAATCAAATGCGAGGCGACGTATCGCGTCCACGTCAACATGTCGCCGAGGGCTTTCAACGATTGCTTGATCTAGCTTGGGAGCAGACATTGTTAAACTACACCTCGCGCACCAGCGGAAGGCGCCGTGGCAAGTGAGGCTTTCAGGAAAGTAGATCGAATGTTCAAGATCTTCTAGGACACGGACGCATTGACGCGAGGACATCACTCTGAAGCAGTCGTTTGCCGATAACGAAAGGAGTTATTCATGAGGCAGCTTGGAAAGTATTGCGACTTAGCTACGCTCACTATCGGCGCTTTTTTATTCATATCTCCGTGGGTACTGGGTTTCGGCGCCCCCAAACCGAATTTGCCTACGCAAATTGTTAGCGTAGTGGGCGCGGTCATAGGAGTAACCGGAATTGCAGCCGTGATAGCGTTTGAGGTGTGGGAACTGTACATCGTCATTGCATTCGCCATCGCTTCGATCGCTTCACCTTGGTTGTTCGGCATCACCGAACACAGCGCGTTCCTTGTGCTCATTCTCGCCGGCCTGTCGGCGCTTGCGACGTCTGGCGCGCACATCTTTATTATTCAAGGCACGCGCGCAACGACGGATCAGGTCGATTCAAAACTTAAACCGCGTGGTGAGCGACACAGGACCCCACGCGGTAGGTCAGCTCGTGAGAGCAGCGCTAGGCGACGCGCTATTCTTAACCCGAACTCGCCAGCGGCACAAAAATGACAAGATGTCACCGGTTCGTTTTGGAACTAATAACTATTGCCGGAATAATTGCCGCTCCTTCTTATCAACCAGAAGATGGGGTCTGCGCCGCTGTAGGTTCGAGAAGCGAATCTGCGTAGGGCTTGCAATTGGTTGTCAACGATGGCCGCCGGTAGGACTCTTCAAGATACCTCGAGGCGTCTTTCTGCAATCTCGCGCGCTTTCGTTCCTCCACCTTCGGATGCGAGCGATGTGGAGGTGTCCGATAGACTGCCCTCGAGCATGCGCAGATCGCTGTTGCATCTGGGCAGGGCAGAAACGGCTACCCCTATCCTTCCGATTCGATCGTTCTTCGATCATCACCTGCAGTCTCCGTGCGGTGGCTTCGAGCGGACGCGCGAGTTCGGGGCCGCCGAGAGCGCCTAGGGATCACCCGAGCAGCGACGTTCAACCCGGACTTCGCCGCGCACCGACCCCGCCGGGGCCGCAAGCGACCGTTCCAGATCCTGAGCGAAGGCCACAGCCAAGTCTTCATGACGCTCAGACAAGCGATCCTTGAGCGCCGGCCGGTTCACGTGAGCCTTGACGGCAAGCGAAAGACCGTCTGCCCGTACATTCTGGGCCACGCCGCCGGTGAGGAGCGCGCATTCGCGCTCCTGGTGGAGGCAAGTTCGAGCACGAAGCGTCCGGTCAAAGCCAGCTGGATCTGCCTTCGATTGTCGAAGATCGAGGACGTTCGCTCCGCCGACGAGCCCTGGATAGAGCAAGACTACCCGGGACCGGTGCAACGATGTGTGGATCAGGTACACCTTGACGCGAGGCTGTAGCTCGCGACATTAGCGTCGGCTAGGAGATGTAGTCATAACGAGCGCTGCAATTCATGTGAGGTCCTCTCTGCCTCCGATATCGGCCGTGTTGGCGTACCTCGCCCTACGTCCGAGTTGGGCCAGAGGCGGTCGTCGTGTGGCCGCTCAACCAGATAGCAACCATAACGAATTGGTCGCGAGCGGTTCCATTCAGACAAGCATAGATTGCGCGGTCGCCTCACGATAAGCTGGCCGCACTCTGAAAGGTGCGAGCATGCTACCCGCAGATTACGTCTTTGGCATTTCCGCTGCACTGGTCGTCGCATACAACTTTTATCTAGGCCGTCGGATCGAACGCGAGCGCGTTGCAATGCAATGGGGCCCCAGCGGCGAGCCAATCTGGTACGCGCCAAAATGGTTGGCGATGTGGGGCATGCTCGCTTTCATGGTGGCAGTACGGCTCTTGATCTGGCTGGCTTCGACATATGCGCCGCAAAGTGTGCACGGTGTTGAACTAGGCATAGTCATTTTTTCGGTAATCGCCGCCGGCTCCCACCTCTTCGTGTTGATGAAGGCGAGAGCGGTGCGCTGAATGACGGCTATCCCACCTAGACGGTGCCGCGAGCTTCTCATGGGCACGTTCTTTACAGACGAGCAGATGCAGGAAGCGATTGCGGCGTTGGAGGACCACACTCCCGGTATCTGGGAGGGAATGAAGAAGATGGTCTTGACCCCGGACGACCCGCAGGATGAGGGACAAGAAATTGAGCAGGGAGCCATCGTGCGCGTACTTTCCGCCGTTCTGCCGGGGATGCCGTTCGTTGCGCAAGCTCAGGACCCATTCGAAGCAAGGGCACGCTTGAGTATAGACTTGGGCTACGCTGTTCGTGCTGCAATCGCCTCGGCGAAGGGCGGCTCCTAAATCAACGCGATGACCGCTTCGGGTCATAAGCGGTCCCGGACCGGTTGCTTTTGGCAGGTCGGCTATGGGCGCCAAGCGGGCATCGCCAAATGAGCCGACCGCTCAAGCCTCATCGCGCAAGAATGGAGCGCAGCTGACCCGCTCCTTCAAGCTCATCACATTGGCGCGGCCCCGATCTGTTGCAACAATCCCAGAAAGTCGGGCTGCCCACGTTCGCCGATGATCTGTCCGTTGGACCAGCGATAGAAGTTCATCGCCTGCACAGCGATTTTCTTTCCAGTAGGCGGAACACCGAAGAAGCTACCCCCATGGGTGCCTCTCATGGTGAAGCGTGCCGCAACATTATCTCCTTCGGCGATCGTTTCCTCTAGAGTCCACTGGATGTCGGGAAAGCCGCTGCGCAGCATTTTGATGATCTCGATATATCCCGCCGGTCCGACTACCGGCTCGGGACGACCGGGAACGTGAAATATTGCTTTCGGAGAGATTAGCTCGTCAGCGAGCTTCTCGCTCGCGGTATTAATGAACTCGACGAACCGCTCCATAAGACGCTTGTTTTCTTCCATTTCTGTTCTCCCGCTATGCAAGGTTCGCGAGTTTAGCTGATGTTCAAAGATCAGCCGCGGTCTGCTGGCCAATGCCCAATCATTGTCGCTGATACTGCACTTATCAAGCCAGTCGGCGGCCGGTCCGCTCTGGGTCACAAGCCGCCGACCACACGCAAGGCACGAGACTTCCGCTTTGGACTGGTAAGCCGACGCTATAGGTACACGCCCCAGTCCAGGGCGGCGGTGGTGGCGCACCGCTGCACTCGAGAGCAGGTCAATTCCGGACGATCGGGGCCTGCCGAAGTGCATTCCTGCCGATCCGCTTCAGCCCGTCGCCCGATGTCTCGCCCTTGCTGGCGGCTTCGAGGATTATGGACGCTACGTGGGTGCGGGCAGAGGTCTCATAGCGAGACACGCTCTCGCACACCTCGTCGAGGACCGCGCGCAAAAGCGCGGTGGTTTCAGCATCGAACATTGGAGGTCTCCCCCAGCGAAAGCAGCATTCTGCCTGAACCCTGCCAGCCGCGGATTCACGCAAGTTACGGCCAACGAAAAAATTCTGCGCACTGACTGGGAAGAATGAGCGTGGCCCCGCCTTTTGGGGGCTGGGGGGCTTGATGGCGGAGCCACGCGGGCCGTGCATTCGCGCAGGCCCGTCACATCAACGGTGTCCGGCCGAGCCCGTTCCATGCTCGACACCAACCGCGCGCAGCGAAGACCTAGGGCTCTGGCGGTCGTAGCGGGCCATCCGCCCACTTGAGGGCGTCCGGGTCGCGTAGCGGATCATCGTTGCAATGGGTGCACACGTACCGCGGCCGCCGTTCCGGAGCTTCGTCGGACATAGCTTTCATCGGCTTGCCGCACGCCGGGCACGCCTTCCGGACTTGATGGAGCATGGCCATCTGTTTTCCCCCTGCGATTTATTCTAGTTCAGCCGACGTCGGGGGCTCAAGCCAGCGGAATGAGAAATTTGGTCGGCTTCACGCTATCGCGGTCCTTCTTGACTCCGTGATCGCAGAGCATTCAACTTTGGGCAGTGATGGTGAGGGGCGTGTCATGGAGCAGGAGTTCTACCGAGGTCTGGCCCTAAGGGTCCGGAGTATGGCCGACAAAGCCGATCCGTTCACGCGGCGTCGTCTCCTCGATCTCGCCAAGCGGTATGACAGCAGGGGAGGTCAACCCTCGGCATCCGGACCGACCGAGCGACCGCTGCCGGCGTCTCGCGCGGTCTCCCCAGCATCGAGCTTCTCCGGACCCGGTGAGGCCTGACGCCCACGCCCGTGCCGTTCTTGATGGTGCCGCACCCGATGAAGCCTGGCCGCCGTCCCGCCCTGCGCGAAGAGAGCCGCCGACAAACGCCTCCCGCGGACCAAGCTTGCGCACCCAGCCGGTGGTTCTGGCCTCACCAGGGAGGATTTGATGCCGTGGGCGGGTGCGGCATCGCGTTTCCCCCTGAACGCGATCCTAGCGGCTTGGAGAGGGGTGGGAGGACGCGCTGCGCCTTGCATCGGTACCGAGCTGCCGCGTAGGCGACCCTTCAGGCACGTTGTGCTCGGCAGCCCCGCGCAGGCAATTGAGTTCTGACCACGCGAGCGCGGCAGTGATCCATCTCTGCCGCTCTGCGCCCGTGGCTTCGGCGGCAAGCTTCATCGCCGCCGCGGCCTCGCGCTTGGGGTCGTAATCGAGATCCATGGATGCAGTTATAGCTGCAGATCGTAAACGATCACGCACCAGTGGGACCGTAACAATCCGGGTCGGCAACCAAGATGCTGTCTACCCGTCTGGAGCTGCTCCGCCCGACCCGGATTGTTACGGTCATAGGCGCGGACCTCTGGAGCGCGCGCGATTGAGCCCCGCGCGAACGTCCCGCAAGGGAATCCAATTGCACCGACATTCCCGAAAAGCGCGTGAATTGCTTGTCTTTCAGATATCTCGTGCCGGGCTCTCCCGATATTGTGGGGCCTGACGGGACTACCTCATCGGCTCACCACGAGAAGAGATGTTTCAAGACGCATCGGATCTGGCCGCGATGGCCGAGGTACTAGGCCGATCGAGCGACTACCGGGTGCTGCGCCGCCTGGTACCACGGCCAACGTCGATGCCGGCCTCCGGACAGGAAATCAAAACCGGCATCCTGCTAGATACCGAGACGACCGGCCTCGACCACCGCAAGGACGAACTCATCGAACTCGGCATGGTCAAGTTCGGCTACACGCCCGACGGGCGCATCATTGATGTTAGGGACACCTTCTCCGCCTTCAATGAGCCGTCCGAGCCGATCCCGGAAGAAATCACGGCGCTTACCGGCATCACGGACGACATGGTGGCCGGCCACAAGATCGACGAGGCAGCCGTGAACGCCTTCGTCGACGATTCCGTGGTCCTGGTCATCGCGCATAACAGTGGATTCGATCGGAAGTTTTCCGAACGATACTGGCCGGTCTTCGAGCGGAAGGCGTGGGCATGCTCCGCGACCGGGGTCGATTGGCGCCAGCACGGCTTCGATGGAGCGAAGCTCGGTTACCTTCTGAATGGTGCCGGCTATTTCCACCAGGCGCACCGCGCCGTTGATGACTGTCACGCACTGCTCGAGTCTTGGACTTCGACCTACCAACGACCGGCGCGCCCGCGCTCGCCGTGCTGCTCGAGACCGCACGGAAAAAGACCGTCCGGATCTGGGCCGAACAGTCGCCGTTCGAGCTCAAGGATTCGCTGAAGCGCCGCGGCTATCGCTGGAGCGATGGCACGAACGGTCGGCCGAAATCCTGGTACGTCGACGTCTGCGATACCGCGCTGGAGACCGAGCTCGCGTTTCTCCGGACCGAGATCTACCTACGCGACGTCGAGCCGCGCCTGCAGAAGTTGACAGCTTCACCCGCTTCTCCACCCGCGTTTAAGCCGCCAGCTTGGGAGCAGGCCGCCTCTGGACTGGGGCGATAGCGCGGGCCTCAGCGGCCGAGACGCTTCTCGACCCGTTTGCGGGAATTGCCGACTTTCTTGACCGCTTTCTTGACCGCGGAGACCGATCGGCCGGTCTTCTTCGCCTCATACCCGACTTCATACTTCTGTCCGCCGGCGACGCGCGCCCGGTCCTGTTTGCGTCCTCGCGCGGCCTTCTTCTTCGCGGCTGCCATCTGCGTCTCCTTTTGCCAATGAGGCGGTGCAACGCTGTAGGGATTCGCGGGGTTCCCTCGAACTCCTCGCTGCCTCAGACCGTGAGCGATGCACCCATCTCGGCTTCACCGTCATACGGTGACGCGACGGTATGACGTATCCGCGAGCGTTTGGGATCGCGCCCACGCACCGGGTTCCTATTGACCAGCCGAACAGGCCTCCAGTCCCGACCGATGCCGACCGAACCATCGCCGATGGCCTGCGTTTACCGAAATCATGTCTGACGCGTTCGATTACTTCCGCGCCTACGCCGTCCGGGCTCTTTGCAAAGCCCGATCGCTGCCGCGCGGCAGAATGAAGCATCTGCAGCTGGTTGCGGGGCGAATTTACAATCTCCTCAAGAAGGAGGCCGCTTATAGCCCGAACACGCAGCACCTTGAGGACTTCCGGGCAGCGCAGAAACTTGAGGCATCTCTCGATCGCCGGCGCGATGACTGCCCACCCGCTAAACGAGCCTTTGCTCCGGTGAGGCCGGGCGCGGAACGGGAGGCTCGTTGAGTGGCTTCGGTCGACGTTCGCACGATTGTCAGTCTCCTGCGAGAATACGCACAGCGGACGGCGTTGCGTGGCGGCAATCCCTACAGGGCCAAAGCCTATGCGCGCGCCGCAGACAGCCTGGCGGCCCTTGCCGTCCCTCTGGACGTGCTCATCGCCGAAGACCGGCTCACGGAAATCCCCGGCGTCGGCGAGGCGATCGCCGACATTATCGTCAAGCTTCACAAGACGGGCTCTCATCCGAGCCTTGAGAAGCTCCGGAAGGAGATACCCGAGGGCGTGCTCGAGATGCTCGCCGTCCCCGGCCTCCGCCCCGAGAAGGTGCTGCGGCTCTACAAGGATCTCGGCATCACCTCGCTCGCCGAGTTGGAGGCCGCCGCCAAGGACGACCGTATCAAGAAGGCCAAAGGCCTCGGCGCCGCGCTGCAGACCAAGACCCTGCAGAATCTGGCCATCGCCAAAAGTGGAGAAGGTCGCCTCCATCTGCACCGTGCCGCCGCCCTGCTCCAGCACGCCAAGGATTCGCTCCGCGAGGCTCGGCCGGCGCTCAAGCGCGTGACGATCGCAGGCGACTTCCGTCGCGGTTGCGAACTCGTCGGCGACCTCACGATCGTTGCGGAGGCTGCCAAGATCGAGAAGGCGGCGAATGCTTCGGCGGCGAACGGACTGCAAATCCGCTTGTCCGATCGCAACCACTTCGGCGCAGCTCTTCTTTTCGGAACCGGCTCAGCCGCTCACATCGAGAGGCTCCAGGCTTTGGCCGCGGAGAAAGGAATGCGGCTGGAGAGCGACGGGTTGCACAAGGGTCGCACCCTGATCGCCGGCGACGAGGCCCAGATCTATAGTGCCCTCGGCCTGCCGTTCATCGATCCTGAACTGCGAGAGGGGCGCGGCGAGGTCGAACTGGCTCAGAAGGGCAAGCTGCCGAAGCTCGTCACCGACAAGGACTTGCGCGGAATCCTTCATTGCCACACCGATGCCTCCGACGGCACGGAGACCTTGGAGACGATGGCCAAGGCCACGCGCCAGCGCGGTTTCGAGTATTTCGGCGTCGCCGACCACTCCAAGTCCGCGCACTACGCGGGCGGCCTCTCGGAGGAAGAGATCGCGCAGCAGCACCGGGACGCCGACCGGTTGAACAAGCGGTTCGGGAAGGATTTCCGGATCCTCAAGGGCATCGAGTCAGACATTCTGGCCGACGGCTCGCTGGACTATGCGGAGGACGTGCTGCAGCGCTTCGACTTCGTGGTCGCGAGCATCCACGGCCGCTTCAAACTCGACCGCAAGGCCCAGACGCAGCGCCTGCTGCGGGCCATCTCCGATCCTCACACCACCATCATCGGCCACATGACCGGGCGCCAGCTCCAGCGGCGGCCGGGGTACGAAATCGATGTCGACAAGGTGCTGCGCGCCTGCGCCAAGCACGACGTCGTGGTGGAGATCAACGCCCATCCATGGCGCCTCGACCTGGATTGGCGCTGGCACCAGGCCGCCCTTGAGTTCGGCTGCTTGATGAGCATCAATCCGGACGCGCACTCGATCCCCGAGCTCGACCACATGCACTGGGGCGTCGAGATGGCCCGGAAGGGCGGTGTCCCCGCCGACCGGGTCCTGAACGCGATGGCTCTTCCGGAGATCACGCGCTACCTCCGCCAGAAGCGGCGTTCGTTCGCCCGGGCGGCCTGATGCAGCAAGGGCACGGCTTCTCGCTGGAGGGCACCGTAGTCGCAGTTGCCGCCGATCGCGATCACCACTTCAGCAAACCGCCGCAGGACCGGATCATGCTGGTGGAAGGCCATGGCGTCGAAGGCGACGCCCACGCCGCCGCGTTCGCCAAGCAGGCGGCTGACATGGTTGGTGCGTTTGCTGCTAATGAAGCGCTGCCGCTTTTCATCGAGGAGCTGACCAAAGCGGTACTCGAGGCCGGCTTGGCTAACGACGAAACTACTTGCGGGCGTGCCGGACGACTGCAGCTCTCGGTTCCGGTGACGCTGCAGGACGCCCTCGTTGCGCGGCTGGACTGGACAGCCGGGACGAACGAAGTCGCGCAAGTGGCGGCGGTGCTGGGCCGCGAATTCAGCGAGGCTCTCCTGACAGCTGTCTTGCCACCGAACCGAGACGCACTGACCGCGGCCTTGGATGCGTTGGTTCACGCGGGACTACTGTTCCGCCGCGGCTTAGCAACCATACTTCAAGCCGCGAGTTGGTGCGGCATCGCCGACCGAAGATTTTAGGCGCCGGTGGCTGAGAGACGCGCCCGTGCTGCCGCCTCAATGAAGAGGAGCACGTCATCGCCCAGAACTATAGCAACGATATTCGCGCACTGCTGGAAGGCGCGGATTGCGCGATCCAGGAGTCCATTCGGCTGCGTGCTGAGGCCCGCCGCCTTTTAGATCCAGCCGAACGGAGGAAATCCGAGCTTGCAGCTCGGCTCGACGCGATCTTGCCATCTGAGCCTCGTCCTAAGAGAGCAGATCCTCAATAAACTCCGATCAGTTTCAGGCCAGCAACGATCAGGACGCAGCCCAGCGCATTCAGGATCATCGCAGGTCGCGATTGGATGCCGAATGTGATCCCGATGATCGCTCCCCTATGGCCGCGATGCCGTAGAGCCAGAGATCCGGCGGGAGCGCCCGCACAACGGCGACATTGCCAAGGACACCCCCGATCGAGTTGGCGAGAATGAAGACAGCGGCGACGCCCGACGCATTCCGCGTCTCCGACCATCCGAAGAGCAGCAAGATAGGCGAGAGGAAGATGCCTCCTCAGGTGCCCGTGAGACCCGACAGAAAGCCGATCCCGATGCCGCACAAAACTCGGGCCCATATCGGGGGATCACTCGGCTTGGTGCTCGACGTCAATTCGTAGCGCGCCAGCAGCCTCGCGCCGCTGATCAACAATACTCAAGCGCCGGGAAGCTGGACAGCTCCTCCGCGGAACGCGAATGGCGCAGCTCCGATCAGAAACGGCCACAGCGTCCGCCAGAGGAACAGGCGGGCGTTGACATACCGCAGCGAAGTGAAGCCCACGACCAAGATGTTGAGTACCAGCGCGGTCGGACGCATTGTTGCAGGCGCGACGCCGAACCAGATCATCATGGCGATGTAAGCCGAGGCGCCGGCGTGACCGACGGACGTGTAAAGCGGCCGCGCCAACGAACATGCACGCGGCGAGAAGCAAACCAGGAAGTTCGGGCATGGCACGACTCAGGTTGTTGCTGGAGGCAAACCAAACCGTGGTGCCCGTCTTGCTTCGCGAACCTGCTTACGGCAGGTGCGGGGGCGCCTTTTGTTAGCGCGGATGGCGCTGGAGATCTGAGGCTTGAGCGCGGGGCTCATTTGGCGATGCCCGCTTCTGGCCCATCGTATTGTTGACCCACCCCGGCGACATGTCCAGAGCGAGAGGTAGAGCAGAAGTCGTCCCACTCAGGGGGTGACCTCATTTGTCAACCTTTCAGAATTGGGTTTGATTGCCACTGCGACCACTCGCTGCAGCGGTGTAGATGAGGCCGGACAGGCCAAGTCTTGTCGCTACGATGATGAGCGCAATCGTTTCACTCCGCAGTGCATAAATGCGCAGCCGAGACGCGCGGCCACTTCGGCATTGAGTTCGTCCACAGCTGATGCGACAAGCTAACTTCCATGTGAGACTTTGTCGTCGATGTCCTTGCCCCACGCATTGTTGACCGCATTGATTGAACGGCCCTGTTCCGGATCTGAACTGGCCGAACGCTTCGACCGATCCATCGGCTATTTCTGGCAGGCGACCCATCAGCAGATTTACCGGGAGCTTGCCCGCCTCGAAGCTGCCGGCTTCGTTCAGGGCTCTCTCGTTGATGGCGCGCGAGGCGGCAAGAAGACTTATCTTGTGCTGCCCGCCGGACACAAGGAGCTGCGACGCTGGCTTCGGGAGAGCCAGGCCCCGTCGCCGATTCGCGACGAGTTGATGGTCCGGCTTCGGGCTGAAGCCGTCATCGGGCCCACATGCATCATCGAGGAGTTGGAGAGACTTGCCGCGCAACATCGCGAAAAGCGCGATATCTATCGGGAAATCGAGGCCAGGGATTTCTCGCAAAAGAAAATGACGCGGGATGAAAAGCTTCGTCATCTCGTGCTGAAGGCCGGTATCGACTTCGAATCCCAGCGGATCGCCGTTTGCGAGCAGGCAATTTCAACACTGAAGGCATCCTGAGTTCAATCGGCTCGACTGCTCGCTAACGCGCACGGTCGCGCCTTGGCACAAGCACATCGTCGAAATCTTCAAGCTTTGGAAACGCGAGGGTGGGTTGGCGGTCGCGCTCGCGCAGATGGATTCGCAGATCCTGCAGCTGCTCCTGCCTTTCGTGCTCCGTAATATAGGGAACATGATAGGCTACGAATGGCCTGTGCACCGTTAGTCCGACATAGCCCAACGTACCCTGGAAGAAGTGACGCATCATCCCGGTCTCGAGCTCTCCGTGCAGAGCGTCTGGTCCGAACATGTTTCGGCGCCCGCCGAGAGCCATTGCCGTAAATGTTCTCTTACCCCTGAGACCACCGAGATCGTAAAATCCGCGGTTGCCGCTATGCATTGGGCCGCACAGCAGGACGCGGTCGATCCAGCCTTTGAGAATTGCCGGAACGCTGAACCAGAATATTGGAAAGGTGAAGACGATCAGGTCGGCCGTCAGTACGTTCTCCGCTTCGCGGGCGACATCGGAAGCCAGCGTCGAGGTCGTGTAGCCGTGGCGTTGTTCGAGCGTGTATGTCAGGTAATCGGGCCGGCTTCTTGACGTGAAATCGTTTCCGGAGGCAACGGGGTTGAAATCGTCATGATAAAGGTCGCAAGTGGTGACAATGGCACCCGCCGCCTTCATCTCGTCGACAACAACATCGCGCATCGCGCTCACAAAAGAGTTCGGCTCGGGATGCGCATGGACCACATGAACACGCATCTCATCTCACCTCACTTGCAGCAGGAAGCGCGCCGGAGACGCGCTTTGCCATTTCCGTGGCAAGCGCCTGCGCGCTACTGAGCGGCCGCATCATGACTTCGAGCTCGACGATCTTGCCGGCGTCGTCAAAGCGGATGAAGTCGATTCCCTTGGCCATCTTGCCGCCAACCTTGGCGCTGAATTCGAGAACGATATTCCAGCCATCGGCGGTGGTGGCCTGACGATGGTAACTGAAGCCCTCAAAAATCTGAACCACGTTGCTCATGGTGAGAACCAAAGCTTCGATGCCGTGGTAGGCATTGAATGCGGTCGGCATGTGGAAGACGACTTCCGGATGCGTGATCGAGGGAAGGTCGCCAAGATTTTTCCCTGCGATCATGGCGTGCCACTTCTCCAGAGATGCTGCGGCGGCCGGATGAAGATGGAGCAGACCCGTCATTGTGGCTTCCTCGCCTTTGAAATTCCGGATTGCGCGCTCAGAGCGATGCGGCAAGCCGCGTTCCCTGATCGATAGCGCGCTTGGCGCCCGATTCGACCGCTAACCACGCTTCGCCCTGTCCTTCTCATTTTGAGCCACGATGGCGTCGCGCGCCTCGGCCCAATCTGAATCCTTCCAGTCACGCATTTCGTAAAAGTTGCCGCCCATGGCCAGCGCCTGGGCACCGTCCATCACGATGGTCTCGCCGTTGATCCAGTCGCAGCCCCCGGAGATCAGAAACGTCGCGAGATTTTGCAACTCGCTCATATCCCCAAGGCGACCCATGGGATTCGCAGCGACGGTCCTCGCACCGGCCTCGTCGCGGGGCTTGATGCGCTTGCTCATGCCCTCGGTCGGGATTTCTCCGGGCGCGATGGTGTTGAGGCGGATGCCGTGCCGGCCCCATTCCGTGGCCAGCGACATCGTCATGGCGTGAATTGCGGATTTGCTCATGGTCGACGGCACCACGTACGGACCGCCATTGCGTATCCATGTCACGGTAATGGAGACAACGTTGCCGCGATGTCCAGCGGCGATCCAGCGTTTGCCGACAGCATGGGTCACGTAGAACGTGCCGTGCATCACGATATTGGCGATGGCATTGAACCCGCGCGGCGACAGATCCTGCGTACGGGAGACGAAATTACCAGCCGCGTTGTTGATGAGATCGGTGAGGGGACGGTCCTTGAACGCGCCCTCGACCATGGCGTCGACCGCCGCCGCGTCGCGAATGTCCACGCCGTGGGCGGTGACCTTGCCGCCATGAAGTCTCATCAGCTCGGCGGCGGTCTCCTCGCACACGCCTTTGCGGCGTCCGCAAATGTGAATGTCTGCGCCGAGGCTGAGAAATTTCGCGGCCATCGCCTTGCCGAGCCCGGTGCCGCCGCCTGTCACCAGGATATTGCGGCCTTTAAGAAGCCCGTCGCTGAACATGATGCCATCCTCCGTCGCGTCGCTTTTGTTGCTGAACCCGGTTTCGGCGCGGCGAAGGTGACTTCGAGCGGCCCAGAGGTCCAGTTGCAATCAGTTGCATAAATCGATAGCACGCAATTCGGTATTATGCAACAAGTTGCAGAATGTTTCGGTGCTGACGACGGGGGCGGCGGCGGGTGGAGGCTTCCAGGCGGAAGCAATCGGCGAGGCTTCGCCAGATGGACTTGCCTTACAAGCCGCTCATGATCATTTTCCCGACCGCCAGCAAGCTCGGGAAATAGCCGCTGTATCTAGGCAAGCCATCGGGCATCTCCTGCACACGACGGTGATAGAATATATCCATCCGAACCGGCGGCAGCCGGGCCTCGGGCTCGAAAGTTCCGACCGGGATGAACATCACCTCGAACGGCCAGACGCCCGCGACTTCCACGACGGGCTTGCCGCAGGTCCGGCAAACCCCGCGATTGAAGTTTGGCGGCGGACGGTATTTCCTGAACGAGATATTGCCGGCGTTCTTCAGTGCGACATGCTTGGCGCGAACGGCGACGACGTCCGCGAACGGTTTGCCGTTGAAAGCCTGACAGATCAGACAGTGGCACCGGAACCTGGCTTTCGGCTGCGTACGCACCTGGAAGGAGCAAGCGCCGCATTCGCAGCCGCCGCTTAGCGGCAACGATGATGTGTCGGTGGTCATTTGCTGATGCTCCCTGGCTTAATTGGAAAATGGAGTTCCGATCACCGAAGCATCATGTTGAGGATGGCGTCGATCGGCTGTCTGAAGGGCGCGTGGAGCAGGTTGGCGAGATTCCAGCGCCCCTGTTCATAGATTCCCTTGGCATGGCTGAAGGTCCGAAATCCCTCGACGCCGTGGTAAGCGCCCATGCCGCTGGCTCCGACGCCGCCAAAGGGCAAGTCATCCTGCGCGATGTGCATGATCGTCCCGTTGATGGTGACGTTGCCGGAGGTGGTTCGGCTCAGCACCTTGCGCCGGTCTTCGTCATCGGCACCGAAATAGTAGAGCGCGAGCGGCCGGGGCCGGGCGTTTACATAGGCGATCGCTTCTTCGATGTCGCGGTAGGGAAAGATCGGCAGGACCGGGCCGAAGATTTCCTCATGAGCAATGCGCATCTCGCCGGTGACACCAAGCACCACGGTTGCCGCGAGCGTGTTGGGGCGACGGATTGCATCGCCGGGCCCGTTGCCGACCTCGACGACCTGCGCTCCTTTCGAGCGAGCGTCGTCGATCAGACCCTGAATCCGGGCATAGTGCCGCTCGTTGACGATCGAGGTGTAATGCTCACTCGTCGGACCATCAGGATAGAAGGACGCCGCCTTCCGGTGATATGCCGTGACGAATGCGTCGACGTCGCTTTCGTGGACGAGTGCATAGTCCGGGGCAATGCAGGTTTGTCCAGCGCTGAGCAGCTTTCCGTAGACAATCGATGCCGCCGCCTGGTCGAGGGCGTGGCCCTTCGCAACGATGCTCGGCGACTTGCCCCCGAGTTCGAGGGTAACTGGAACGAGGTTGTCGCTTGCGGCCTTCATCACCGAGCGCCCTACTGCTGTGCTCCCGGTGAAGACCAGGTGGTCGAACGGTAAGGCCGTGAAGGCCGCTCCCACGGCCGCATCGCCAGTGACGATCGCGAACTGATCTTCGGAGAATATCTCGCCGAGCATTTTAACGAGCAGCGCATTGGTGGCGGGCGTGAACTCCGAGGGTTTCAGCATGACCCTGTTTCCGGCCGCGATGGCTGTGATCGCTGGCATCAGCGACAGGTTGACCGGATAATTCCATGGCGACATCACACCGATGACGCCAAGCGGCTGATATTCGATGCGCGCGTTGCCCATCCGCATGTGCAACGCGACGTGGCGGCGGGTCGGCGCCATGAATTTGCGAAGATTACGGATCAGGTACTTCGTACCCTCGGCGACGCCTCCCACTTCCATGATTGCCGTCTCGTACTTCGAGCGATGGCCAAAATCGGCATTGATGGCATCCTCGATCGCCTTGCGGTGCGCGATGATCGTGGCCCTGAACTCGGACAGATCAGCGCGTCGCTGCGCCAGCGAAGGCGCCCCGTCACGCAGGAAGGCAGCGCGCTGGCGGGCGAGGACTCGGCCAGGCCGATCAGCGTCGATGACTTTTGCGATGGCGCTCATGGTTCACTCCGATGTAGACAGGAGAAACTTACACGCCCGACATAGGTGCTTAAGTAGCCACCGTCAACAATGTATCCAGAAGAAACTTTGAGGAACCATGCAGGACGCACCCAGCCGGCCCTATCACCACGGTGACCTCCGTCGGGCGGTTATCGAGACGGCGTTGGATATGCTCCGGGAGGAGAAGGGCTGGCAATTCACGCTGCGGGAAGTCGCCCGCCGCGCCGGCGTAAGTCACGCGGCGCCCTACAAGCACTTTCCGGACAAAGCCGCGCTGCTTGCAGAACTCGCCATGATTGGGTTCGACCGACTGAGGGAATCTCTATCGGCCGCGAAGCCAAAAGCGCCCAAATCTTGGCGCGAGGAAATTACCACGATAGCGCGTGCCTACGTCGCGTTCGGAACGGACAACCCGGCTCTTTACCGCCTGATGTACAGCGCGGAGGAGGGGCAAGCGGTCGGCATACATCTCAACGAGCGGGCGCTCGCGGTGTTCGACGTTCTCCTGGAAGTCCTCCGCCGCGGCCAGACCGCCGGGAGCATTCGCAAGCGGCCGATAGAAGGGCAGGCCGCAGCCGGCTGGGGCCTCATCCACGGAATGACCATGCTGGCGATCGATGGACTATTGGTGTCGGAGAAGGTGGGACCGGCCCCGTTGGATGGGGCCCTGAGCACGCTGGTGGAAGGGCTGGGTAGCCCGGCAACACCGGGCACGCCCCCAATAAAATCGGATCGTGACGGCAAACCGAACCTTTCCAAATAGCAGCTTCATGCGGATAGCCGCTCAGGAGACGAGCAGCCCCCGCGCGTACGCCGGATCCGATGACGTTTTAGGAAGGTTCGCAGCGCAGGCGTGCGCTGCCGCACTCCGGGGGGCACCCGCAAGCCATTCTCTGGAAGTTGCGAATTCTGCCTCCAGAAATCGCCTCACTTCTCGAGTCAGGCTTCTCAGATCGGTCTCGCGCCTGCGGAGCAGGCCATACGTTCATCGTGACGGTTTCTTGCGGCAGAACCTGAACCAACCCCTCAGCCTGCGTGAACGGCACAGCAAGGAGCGCAAGCCCGAGCCCACAACCGGCGGCGGCAAAGTGGTTTGCCACCGGATTAACCCGAACAACACTTCGGGTGCCCGCCGCTTCCGCGAAATACTCCAATAGGTGCCTCTGATTGGGCCGAACATTGCGGAAGGTGACAAAATCGGCCGTATGGCCGATGATGTCGTGATCCTTCAGGTCAGGCAACGACCGTGGCGCGGAGCGTCGGGCGAGGTACTGCTCGGAAGCGAATATCCCCATCGGAACGTGGGCAACCCGCTTTCCGATGAGATCGTTCTCGCCAGGGTCTCCCATCCGGATGACGTAATCCAGGTCGCTCGTTGCCACGCTCTGCTGGCTCACCGTAGAGATTACTTCCAGATAGATCCGGCTGTTGCGGCGCCACAACTCCTTAACGCGAGGCAGAAGCCAATGCTTGGTCATGCCTTCGGTCGCCGATATTCTGATCACGGACGATCTCTGCCCGACCCGCGAACGCAAATCGCGTTGAAACGACTCGAATGCGAGCATCATATCGCCGGCCGAGCGCTGCAGATCTTCGCCTTCCTGCGTCAGCTTCACGCCAGACGGCGCACGAAAGAACAGCGGCGCGGCGACGTAGCGCTCCAGTTCCTTGAGACGCCTGCTCAGCGTCGGCTGGCTCATACCCAGTTCGTGCGCGGCGCGATTGACGCTTCCGGTCCTCGCCACCACGGAGAATAAGCGAAACAAATCCCAGTTTGCCCCGGTCACGTTCTGGTCCTTTGCCGCCTAGGATTCTTGTGCGCCGGCGGAGCCGCGGCACCCGGAAAAGCCGACAAGCGTTATTCAATATCGCTGTCCCCATTCAACAAAATCAGCATAGCCTTCTTTGCGCAGTGCGGAATATGCTCAGTGTTCAACAGTCGAAACGGCGCACAGCGGCGATGACAACGGTCACACTTGCAGCGATCAGGGATTTCGTTGGCCAGAACCTCGGCAGGTCAGATTGGGTGACCGTGGACCAAAGCATGATCGACCAGTTCGCGGCATGCACTGGAGATAAACAATGGATCCACGTCGACACAGATCGTGCGAGCAAGGAGAGTGCCACCGGAGGCACCATTGCCCACGGCTTCCTGACCCTGTCGTTGATCGCCTCACTGGGCATGGGCTTGGGTCTGGCTCCGGTAGACGCATCTGCCGCCATAAACTATGGCTTGGATAAGGTGCGGTTCTTGGCACCGGTAAAATCGGGTAGTCGCGTTCGGCTTCAGCTTTCCATCATGAGCATCGATCCGAAAGACAACGGGAGTATGCTGATCAAGGGCAACGCAGTCCTCGAGATCGAGAACAGCCAAACACCCGCGCTGGTTGCCGAGACGCTGACGCTGGTGATGCCCTAGCCCGATATCACCGAAGTCAGGCCGCCATCCACGGCAAGTATCTGTCCGGTGATGTGCTTGCCGGCGTCGCTGGCGAAGAGAACCGCAGCGCCTTTCAGATCGTCCTCGTCGCCGATGCGGCGCAGCGGTGCGCCCGCGGCGAGCTTTTCGATACCGACGGCCTCGATGGTGCCCTTCGTCATCTTCGACGGGAAAAAGCCGGGCGCCAGAGCATTGGCCGTGATTCCATAGCGCCCCCAACTCCCCGCCAGCGCCCGTGTGAAATTCACCACCGCACCCTTGCTCGTATTGTAGGCAACCATCTGCATGTCCCCGGAACTTCCGAACAGGCCTGCGATGGAAGCAAGGTTGATAATGCGGCCATATTTGTTGGGGATCATCGAGTGCTTCGCGACCTGTTGGCTGAGCAGGAACAGCGAACGGATATTCAGGTTCATCACCTTGTCCCATGCTTCGATCGGGTGATCCTCGGTCGGCGCCCCCCAGGTTGCGCCCGCGTTGTTTACCAGAATATCCACCCGCCCGAGCTTCTTGATTGCTTCGTCGGCGAGCCGCTTGACGTCCTCGCCCCTGGAATTGTCCGCTGCAATCCACTCCGCCCTGATGCCGAGACCGGCAAGATGCGCCTGGGCTTCTTCAAGGTCCGGCGCCTTGCGAGACGAAATCAACACCCGAGCTCCTTGCTCGCCGAGCGCCTCGGCGATCTGTAGCCCAAGGCCACGGGAGCCGCCTGTAATCAGGGCATTCTTGCCGGTGAGATCGAATGCCTTCTTGATGCTTCCCATACTCAAATCCTCAAGCTTGTGGGCAAAGTTCTGCTGTGCGATCGGTGGGATCACTATTTTCCGCGGAACACTGCCGAGCGACGTTCCACGAAAGACTGGATGCCTTCTTTCATGTCTTCGCTGCTGAAAACGCGATCCTTTATCTTTGGGATGTAATCGATCGCAGCTTTTTCACCTTCCTCGATGTATTTGAGCCCGGCTTCCTTGGTCACCTGAATGCCGATTGGAGCGTTCCTGGCAATCAGAGTCGCGATCTCCATCGCGCGACCTATCTGCTGGCCGGGAGCGACGACCTCCTGAACAAATCCGACCTTGTAGGCCCGCGCTGCGTTGAACTCGTCGCATAGGAACAGGTGATACATCGCATCTCCCCAACCGGCCCGGGTCAGATAGCGAAAGTGAGCACCACCAAGTGGCGCGATCCCGCGCTTGGATTCCATTTGGCAGAACCGGGCGTCGTCGGCCGCTACGACGATGTCGCCAGCCAGCATCATTTCGATGCCGATTGTGAAACAGATCCCCTGCACTGCTGTCACGATCGGTTTACGGCACCGGTTTTTCAACGCGAACGCATCGATGTTGCCGGGCTTGATCTCGGTATTCTCGGCCTTGGGTCCGAAGAATTTCGGCATATCGAGGCCCGCGGTGAAGTCTGGACCCTCGGCGCAGAGCACTCCGACCCAGTAGTCGTCGCTGCGGTCCAGAAGCGTCATCGCATCCGACATCTGCGTCATCATCTGCGGACTGAAGGAGTTCTTCTTGGCTACGTTGTCGATGATGATCTTGAAGACATGTCCGTGCACTTCGGTACGAATCTGGCCGACTTGGGTCTTCGTCTCGCTCATTTGCTCGTCTCCCGAATTGCATCCTGACGACTGCACAACGACACGCAGGCTTCTCACGCCGACTGGCGTGCAGCCACTCTTCCCCGCCCAATTTGGAACAGGTGCCGAAACAACGGCTACAAAAGATTTGAATAACCCCTATTCAGAGAAGCGCTGCAGCCTCAACCCTTCACCGCTACCCGTTAGCTCAGCGCCGAGAACGCAGTCCGTTCGAAAGCCATCAGCTCTTCCGTCCTGCCGTCACGCACCTTCAGAAGCCATTGCGGGTCCTGAAGTAGCGCGCGCCCCACCGCGACCAGATCAAACTCCTCGCGATCAAGGCGGCGGATCAACTCCTCCAGAGACGCCGGCCGGGAGCTTTCTCCACCGTATGCCGCAATGAATTCGCCGGTCAGACCGACCGACCCGACCGAAATGGTCGGCACACCGGTCACCTTCTTGGCCCAACCAGCGAAATTCAAATCGGAACCTTCGAACTCCGACTCCCAGAACCGGCGTTGTGAGCAATGCAGAATGTCGACGCCGGCGTCGACCAGAGGTTTGAGCCAGGCTTCCAACGCCCGAGGCGTATCGGCCAGCTTTACCTCGAAGTCCTGCTGCTTCCATTGGCTGATCCGGAGCAATATCGGAAAGTCCGTTCCAACCGACTTGCGTACCGCGCGGACGATATCGGCGGCAAATCTCGCTCGACCAGGCAGATCCCTGCCTCCATAGGCATCCTCCCGGCGATTGGTACCTTCCCAAAAGAACTGGTCGATCAGATAGCCGTGCGCCCCATGCAATTCGACAGCATCGAATCCAAGTTGCTTCGCAGCGAGCGCTGCATCCGCGAAAGCGCGAATGGCGTCCGCGATGTCCTCTTCGCTCATCGGCTCGCCGAACTTCTTCTCCGGTCGCGACAGACCGGACGGACTGTCGTAAGCACCGGGAGGGGACCAATCCAGGGCGCGCGTGCGAACGGCTCCAACATGCCATAGCTGTGGTGCCATCAGCCCTCCGGCGGCGTGCACCTCTTCGATGACACGCCGCCACCCGGCCAGCTCCTTCTCGCCATGAAAACGGGGAACATTCGGATCGTTCAGGGACGCCGGACGATCCACGCCGGTCCCCTCCGATATGATCAACCCGACGGCTCCTTCGGCCCGGCGGGCGTAATACCGCGCGACATCTTCAGTCGGAATTCCGCCCGGAGAGAATGAGCGCGTCATCGGCGCCATCACGACCCGGTTCGGCAAGTTCAGCCCTTTCAGTCTGAAAGGCCGGAAAAGTACGTCGCTGGACATTGGTCCTCCATAATTCGGCTGATCGCCTTGCCGGCTCAGTTCACCCGCATTGGGCCTTCAGACGGCCAATTCACCTGGTCTCGGCGCTGAGCACGTTACCGAATTGCTCCCAGCTGGAGCCATTCCAACGCTGCAGTTGCAGCTGGGTATACGCCATGCTGCTTTCCGGGCCCGTGTTGATCGTAGCGCCCGGCATGAGAGTGGGAAGCGACAGCCCGCGTATGCTCCGCGATTGCTTGACGATATTCTCGCGTGAGAGATCGTTGCCGCACTGCTTGAGCACCTGCTCCAGGATCTGTCCCTGCTGGGTACCGAACAGATAATTGTTATCGCCGATATCGGCGCCCGGCAGGTATTTGGCAAAGAAGTCGCGGTACCACTTAATGCCAGGATCGTCGGCCCACTTCTTGTCGTTCGGGTCCTTGAAGATGGTCGCAGCGACTATGCCTATGGCCTTCTTCGGTCCCGCCGGGACGATGGTCGACGACACGGAGCTCGAGACGAGATTGATCAGGAACAGCGGCTTCCAAGCGATCTCGTCGACTTTCTTGATGGCCTGCGCCGCGAATTTTGGCGTGCCGGCCACCAACAAGGCCTCTGCGCCGGACGACTTCAGCGACACGACGTGAGAATCAATGGTTGGCTCGGTCACCTCGTAGGAGGACACGACGACATTCTTGTCGAAATCGTCCTTCAGGTATCCCTTGAATGCGTTGACGAAGTCCTTACCCAAATCGTCGTTCTGATACAGAATGGCAATCTTCGCGCCCGGACGGGTCTGGGTGATGTATTGCGCGTAGATCCGTCCCTCGGTGTCGTAGCTCGGCAATCCAGTCGTGGTCATCGGAAATTCAGCGAAATTCGTGAATTTGGTGACTCCGCTCACGACAAATAGATGGGGTACTTTCTTCGCGTTGACGTACTTGATCGTGGCGCTGATGCCGGGCGTGCCCAACGGCCCGAACAGGAAGGCCACCTCATCGCTCTCGATGAGCTTTCTGGTCTGCTCTACCGTCTTGGGGGGGCTATAACCATCATCGTAGGTGACGAGATTGATTTTCCGTCCGTTGATGCCGCCGCGCTCGTTGAGCGAATTGACGTAGGCGATCATGCCCTTTCCGGTGTTGCCGAGCGGCGAAGCGGGGCCGCTAAACGGAAAGGTCGCCCCTATCTTCACCTCGGATTCGGTGACTCCCGGCGTTTCCGCACGAGCCGGTGCGCCCCCTACAGATACCGCGAGCGCAGTCGCAATCATGATATTCCCAAACATGGACATCTCTCCTCCCGGCGACGGCTCGCGCCGCTTCTCGATTTCTTCTCCCAGCGGTCAAAGCGTGTTCCGAACGCCCTGCTTATGTTCCCTGCATGCGTCAGACCGCAGCCGCCACATCGGACCTGGTTGCGACCGCCGGCGCGACCGCCATCTCGCGCAATTTGTGTTTGAGTATCTTTCCGGTGGAGGCCGATGGCAGAGCCTCGAGCACGATCACCTCGGTCGGACGCTTGTACGATGCGAGCTGTTGAGCCGCGTACGACTTCAGGTCCTCGGCGCTAACGCGTGCGCCGGGAAGAAGCTGCACGAACGCGACTACCTCCTCGTTGCCGTCGACCGATCGTCCAACGACGGCCGATTGCACCACCTTGTCATGCGAGTTCAGCACAGCCTCCACCTCGGCGGGGTAAACGTTGAAGCCGGAGCGGATGATCAGTTCCTTGGTGCGGCCGGCGATATACAGATGCCCCTCGCCGTTGACCCGGGCGAGGTCCCCCGTGTTGAACCATCCCTGGTGGTCGATCGCCGCCACCGTCAATTCCGGAGCGCGATAGTAGCCGAGCATTACGTTGGGGCCCCGGACGTGCAATTCGCCGACCTCACCGGTCGCGACTTTATTGCCTTGCATGTCCACGATCCGGTGCTCGATACCGGGAAGAAAGGGGCCAACTGACTCGTCTGCGACAGGATGCTCTGAACGGACACCCGACAAGCCCGGCGAGCATTCGGTGATGCCGTAATTGTTCAAGAGCGGGATTCCAAACTCGTCCTCGATCCGCTTTTTCAGATCGAGATCGAGGGGAGCGCCGGCGACCGACATGAGCCGCAACCTGCCCCGTTCGAGCCGCTGGATACCCTTGACGGTCTTGTATTCCAGCAAACGCTGATATGTGGCGGGCACGCCGAACAGGCTCGTAATACCCTCCTCGGCTATGGCATGTGCCAGCGCAGCCGGATCGGCTTTGGCTACGACGTGCAGGGTGCTGCCATGCATCAGCGTTGCAATCAGCAAAATCGAATAGCCGACGATGTGGGACATCGGCAGCACACCATAGATGCGGTCGGCCGGATCGTTCTTGCGCAGCAGTCCCGAAACCCTTCCGGTGAAGAGGAGGTTGCGGTGGCTCAACATGACCCCCTTCGGGGCACCGGTCGTGCCCGATGTGTAAAGAAGACCCGCAATCTGCCGCGCGCCATCTCTCTCGACGGGCTCCGGTTTCGCCTCGGCATTGAGAGGACCGATGCCAATTCCGCCAAACGGCCCCACGGCGCTGATCTCGGCTCCGATGCGGCTGGCGTGATCGGCGGCTTCCTTCGAGAGCGCCGCGTTGAACAGCACGCGCCTGGCGCCGCTATGCGTCCCGATCTGGTCGATCTCCCGGGCCGACAGGCGGGGATTGACCGCGATGCCCCATGCATCGAGCTTGCTGGCCGCAAACAGGATCGCGCCCAGAGCCACGCTGTTCTCGCTCGCAATCATCACGCGATCGCCGGGCCTGATCCCGAGATCGGCGAGATCCGTCGCCGCGGCGTTCACGGCATCGGAGAACTGCCGGTAAGTCCACGAGCGCCCCCCTTCCACGAACGCCGGATGATCCGAGATGTCCCGCACGAAGGGCGCGTAGACCTCGTGTACCCTGGACGGTAGTCCATCCAGCAACTCGGCCGCAGTGATATCGTCCACGCTCCTCATGCCGTCCTCCCTGGTGCTTTGTTTTTGAGAACGCAGAGCGGCCCCCTTCAAACGGAAGGTCCGCACGGTCACTCCATCTGCCGATCAGTAAATCGTTCTAAAATAGAACTGTCAACACGAATGGCGGTGCGGTGACCTGAAAAGCCGGCTATATTGAAGCAATGGCAGAATTCCTATTCGGAATTGTAGGCAGAGCGCCCGTTCGAACGCAGCTGCGGTGATCAGTGCTCGCTGGAGTCTGCTGATTCTGGTTCAACGCTCGCGCTACCGCTCAGGTTTGAGAAGCTTCTGTCGGGACTTGGCATGCGTTCGCCGGGTTGAGAGTTCGCGCACCCAGGGTCACCATTTCTCGACCCATGGCCGGAGCACGACTTCGAACGCCCAGGTCGACCGATGCTGCCGATGAAGCTGCAGATAGGTTTTCGCGATATGGTCGGGGTCGGCCATATTGTCCTCGACAGTCGTCCCTGCCAGCCGATGCGCGCGAGTGCCGTCCTCCTGGGTCCAGCCGATCGCGGCGTCGATCGGCACATTCGCTATGTGGACGCCCTGCGGCATCAGTTCTCTTGCCATGCTTTGCGCGAGTCCGGACTTGGCATGACATGCCATTGCAAACGCGCCACTTGACGGGAAGCCCTTGAGCGCCGCGCTGGCGTTCGTGAAGATGATCGTTCCTCTCGCGCCGTTGCCGTCGGGTTCGTTTCCGAGCATGAGCCGAGCTGCTTGTTGACCGACCAGAAACGCGCTGAACGCCGAGTTTCGAAGAGTTTCGAGCACCATGACCGGGTCGGCTTCGATCACGTTCTTGCGGAAAATGCCGGGAACCCGGCCGTCGATGTTGTGCACGACAAGCCTTGGCTTTCCGATCTCTTGAACGACATTCTCGAACAGCCGTGCCACGGCTGCCGGTTCGCTTGCATCGCAGGCGTACCGACGCACGCCATACGTCTTCTCGAGAGTTTCAAGCACCGCCTTTTCGGGATTCCTGGCTGCAACGCCGACACGCATGCCGCTTTCCGCGAACAGCCTGGCGCAACTCGAGCTGATACCCGGGCCGCCGCCGACAATGAGAGCAACCTCCTGGGCGGAAGTCTGGGTGTCGCGGTTGGATTGAATCATGTTGCTGCCTCCGATGCGTCTGGTGACCTATTGCTTCGCTGCAATGACGACATTGCCCTTTGCGCCCGGCCATCCCAATGTACCCAGCGGGTTTCACCTGTAAGTTGGAGAACGTTTCTCAATGAAAGCGCGGACGGCTTCGGCGTGTTGCGCAGTCCCCGCCGCAAGTACCATCCTCTCGGCCTCCTGATCCAATGACGTCAGGAAATCAGCCGACAGCGCAAGATCGAGATTGTCCTTGATGCAGGCAAACGCGCTCCCCGGACCGTTCGCCAATATCCTTGCCACTGCAAATGCTTCCTGTTGCAGTTCAGAATCGGGCACCACGCGATTTACCAGTCCCAGTGCCTCACAACGGCGTGCATCGAGCCGTTCGGACAAATACATGAGTTCGCGAGCACGCGACGTACCGGCCAGCCGGGTCAATAGCCACGAAATGCCGTAATCGCCGGTCAGCGCAATCTTGGCGTACCCAGTCGTCATGATGGCGGATTCGGCTGCAATACGAATGTCACAGGCGAGCGCGATGGCAAGTCCGGCGCCAGCCGCCGCTCCCGGCAAGGCCGCGATGGTGGGCTTGCGCACCGAGACAAGTACGCCGGTGAGGGTTCGCTGACGATCCCTTAATCGCTCGCTGACTGACATGGCCGGTGCTGCAGTGTTGCTGCCCATCCCCTTGACGTCGCCGCCCGAACAGAAGGCGGTGCCCGCACCGGTAATCAGCAATGCTCCGACGTCCGGATCGTCACCGTTGCGCTTGATCATCCGACGCAACGCCGGCGTGAGATGATCGGACAGCGAATTTCGTGCCGCCGGTCGGTTCAAAGTGATCACGGCGACGCGATCCCGAATCACACACAGCAGTTCGTCCGTTCCGGTATCGATTGAGATTGATTCATCCGCCATGTTATGTCCTCTCAAGTTTCGCGCAGAGCTCTCCAAATGACGAAGCGCGCACTACGGGTGATCGTTTTTCGCGTCAGCCGGGGATTACCAATTTTCGCGGAATGGCCGCAGCTCGGTAAGAAACGACCAGGCCGATCGGTCCTGACCGTAAAGATGAAATAGTTCTTCAGCGATCGCGGCAGGCCTGATGAAAAATTCATCTGGTTTGTCGCTCATCCGCGTGCGCATACGAGGGGTGTCGATCACGGCGTCGATGAGGACATAAGAGACGTGGACGCCGAGAGGTCCCACTTCGCGCGCAATCGATTCAGCCAGAATGCGCTGCGCCGCCTTTGTCGGCGCGAAGCCGGCGAAATTGGCCTTGCCCCGGATCGACGACGTGTTTCCGGTCACCAGGATTGCGCCCTTGCCGCGATCGATCATGTCAGGAGCCACTTCGCGCGCGAGGTACAACAAGCCCATTACGTTGACCTCGAAGTTGCCCTTGAGCATCTTCGGATCGATCTCGCGAAAACTCCCCCAGCCCCCGCCCACCGCGTTGTGGATGAGAACTTCAGCCGCGCCAAAACGGTGCTTTATATCGCTGACCACGGCATGCACTTGGCCCTCATCTGAGACGTCGCAGGTTACCGCGTGCACGTCCGGGAGCTCTTGCGCAAGGCGATTGATGAGCTCCGCTGAGCGAGCGAGCGCCATGACACGGAACCCGCCAGCGGAGAAGCGCCTGACGATGGCAGCTCCCGTGCCGGGCCCTACCCCCGTCACGATCGCGATCGGTTTCTCGGTCATTTGACGCTCCCTTCGAGTTATTCTGCGGCCGCTCTCATATGAATTCGCTCGGACTGCGCCTGATATGCGGCCGCCTCCTGCGCGGACACCAGGGCCAAACGAACCGCAACATTCTTGTGGTAGGGCGTACCGGCGATTGGATCGCGGTTGCCGCTCTCTGTGAGCAGATTGATACGCGGTCCGTTGATCAGTCGCTCTCCGTCCGACGCGGGGTATGCCTGGCCGTAGCCGTGCGGGAGCGCGAGCTGCCCATTCCTCATGCCGTCGTCGACCTTACAGCGCACCACGAGCCGGCCGACCACGGACTCCACAGCGACCCAGTCACCATCCTCCGCGCCCAGATTCCTCAGATCGCTCGAATTGATCAACAAGGCGCCGTCCGGATCCTCGCGACGCCACGCGGGATCGCGAAAGATCTGGTTGGCATTGAACATGCGACGGCCACCGGCGGCCAGCATGAAGGGAAACTCCTTTGGCGCGCCCGCGGCTCGCGGATCGAGACGCGCGAGCCATTCCAGCATCTGAGGAACCGCGAGCCGCACCTTGCGATCCGAATGGCCGATCAATGACCAGACCTCGTCATAGTCGTGCTGAGTAATCGCCGTCCCTTGCCGGGCAGCCACGATCGTGTCGAACAGGAGATCGCCGAGCTGATGATCCGCCACGTCGTCCGATGCACTGATTGCCCGCCGCACCGCCTGAGGCGACCGCTTCGCGCAAGCCAGCGCCGCGCTCCACATAGGCGCCGCGGCCGCCGTACCATCCGGAAGCGTCTGCCCCAGTGTATGGTAGAGCACTAGGGCAGGCACTGCCGCTGGGTTTTCCGCGATGAAAGCACGAAGGGCCGCGGCGAATTCCGGTCGCGAGCGCCGTGCTATTTCGCGCAGCGGCGCGAGCACATTGTCGCCCGGCAGTAGCCCCAGGGCGATCGCAAGCCGCGTGTAGATCTCGGGCTCCGGCAGGGTACCGGCGAGCGGCGGCAAGACACCCGCACGAACATGAAAATAGTTTGTCGGGAACTCGAAATTGAACAGGGTGAATTCTGTTTTCTCAAACTGCGAAGACGCCGGCAGAACGTAATGCGCGAGCCGTGCGGTTTCGGTCATCGCAACGTCGACCACGACGCAGAGGTCGAGCGAGCGCAGCGCGCGCTCTACGGCCTCGGTGTTTGCCGCCGTGTTGCCTGGATTGGAGCTGTCGACCCAAGCGCAACGTAACCGGTCGGGATGGTCGTTGAGCACCGCTTCGGGGAAGATGTTGGGCGGCAACAGGCCCGCAATAATCGCGTCGCCGGTCGGTGCGAAGGTCTGGTTCGGCGAATTGCCCCATAGCGGTTGGAGCCAGCTATGCAGTTGATTGGTGCCTTTCCGGCCGAAATTTCCGGAAAGCATGATCAAGAGCTTCTCGAGATAAGAGTTGAGCGTCGAATTGATGCCTTGCTGGATGCCGAGTTCGACCCGCACCACCATGGCCTTCGCGGCGGCGATCATCGCGGCGCACCGATCGAGGTCCGCGATCGAGATATCGGCGGCTGTAGCCCATGCTTCTATGGGGATGTCCAATAGCGCCTGCCGCACTTCCGAGAAGCCAACGGTGTGCTCCTGAATAAACGCGTGGTCGATCCGATCCGACCGGACAAGCGTGGCCAGCAGCGCGCCAAGGAGAAACGTGTCGGCACCCGGACGGACTGCGAGATGTAGATCCGCTATTTCGGCGGTTTCGGTTCGCCGGGGATCAATGACGATCAGTTTGCGCGCCGGATCCTTGCGGATTTGGTTGAGATGATCGCGCGCATTGGGGAAACCGTGCGCGATCCAGGGATTTGCACCGATGACCAGCAGGAGATCGCAATGGTGGACGTCCTCGGAAGTGTGGCAGGTCTGGCTGCCGAACATGTGGCCATTGACCCAGAAGTCCCCGGTCTTCTCCTGCGAAAGAGCGTTGAACACGCTGCGCGAACCCAGCGCACGCAATAGTCCGCTGGCATAGGCGCCGCCGGCATGGTTGCCCTGACCGCCACCGCCGTAAAGGGCAATAGTCTTGCCGCCATGCTTGTCCACGATCTCGCGCAGCCGCGCCGCGATTTCCGCGATCGCCACGTCCCACTCGATTTCGTCGAAGCCTCCGTCCGCGCGCCGACGTAGCGGCTTGGTCAGCCGATCCTTATGATGGGCATAATAGGGAATCCGGGTCGCTTTGTTGCAGAGATAGCCCTGTGATTTCGGACTCGAACGGTCGCCTCGCACTTTCTCGAGGCGCTCGTTGTTCACGAACACCTCGATCCCGCAATTGATGTAGCACAGGTTGCAGGCTGTTTTGAGCCACTTGCCGGCCGTCATGGTGACCTCCCTGGTATTGTTATTTGTCGCAGCGCATCGTCCTTGTCGCCCGACGCCGAGGCATTTGAGTTCGGCCACTGGCAGTCATGCGTCCCGCAGCGAGAATTCCGTCGGAAAGCTTCCCAGTACCAACAGCACGCGACAGCACGATTGATCCAACCAAGGTTGCGATAGCGCCGGTCGCGATTTGCCGGGCCTGTCGAGGTGGCTGATCGGGAAGCAGCTCGACAAAGACGTCGATCATCTTCTCCAGCTTGTCGGCAAACGCCTGCTGCTCGCTCGAGCCCGATCGAGCGATATCGACAGCCAAGGTTGGAAGGGCGCAACCATGTTTGGGATTGTCTCGATGCCGGGGACTAAGATAGTCGGCAATCAAGGTCTCGAAGCGTTCACCGTTGGCCGTGTCGTCAGTCAGCTTTTTCCAGCGCTCGGTCGTTTGGTCCATTGCAAAGGCGATCGCCTCGCCAACAAGCGCCTCACGCGACTCGAAATGATTGTAGAAACCGCCATGCGTCAGACCCGCAAGCTTCATCAAATCGATGACGCTGAGCCCTTTGGCGCCCTTCTGGCGTAAACCGTAAGAGGCATTTTCAACGATCCGACGGTGCGTCCGACGCCTGTGGTTTTCTCCGTAACGCATCAGCACCCCGTGCAAGCTCCCTGGGGGACCGGCCGTACAATCGTACTCGTCCCCTCGGAACAATTCTCGAACCGCGCTTTCTTGACGGCTGCGGCAAGTTTTCATTGCAATGCCTGCCATCTTATATGACTATCATCATATAACAACAGATATCAGCAGGAGAGTTCGCGATGGCCGCCGTTTCCGATCCCATCGTCATTGTTTCCGCCGCTCGCACGCCCCTTGGCCGGTTCATGGGCGAGTTGTCGCCGCTGAGCGCCCACAAACTCGGCGCTCACATTATCGGTGCGGCACTGGAGCGGGCGAAGCTGGCGCCTGAAAAGATCGACGAGGTGTTCATGGGCAATGTGTTGCCGGCCGGCCAGGGGCAGGCCCCGGCGCGACAAGCCGCCCGCGGCGCCAAGCTGCCGGATGCCACGGGTGCCACCACCGTTAACAAGGTCTGCGGCTCCGGCATGAAAGCGACTATGCTCGCCCATGACATCATCAACGCGGGATCAGCAGAAATCGTGTTGTCCGGTGGAATGGAAAGCATGAGCAATGCACCCTATCTGCTGACGAAAGCGAGGAGCGGATATCGCGCCGGGCACGACCGGATCATTGATCACATGATGATGGACGGGTTGGAAGACGCCTATGAAACCGGGCGTTCGATGGGCGATTTCGGCGAGGCCACAGCGGAGGCTTATCAATTCACTCGCAAGGACCAGGACGCCTACGCGATCGAGACGCTGACCCGCGCGCGCAACGCGGTCGAAGGTGGCGCGTTCAGGGCCGAGATCGCGCCGATCACGCTGACAGAGAAGGCTGGGCCGCGGATCGTCGCTAACGACGAGCACCCGCTCAAGGTCGATCCCGCCAAGATCCCGGGCTTGAAAGCCGCGTTCCGCGCCAACGGTACCATTACGCCGGCCGCCTCATCGGCCAACGCCGACGGCGCTGCGGCGCTCATTCTGGCCAAACGCTCTCTCGCAGATCGCGGCGGCCTCCCTGTACTGGCCGAGATCAAGGGCCACGCCGCCCACAGTCAAGAGCCGCAATGGTTCACCACGGCGCCGATCCCGGCGATCCGCAAGCTATTGGACAAAGTCGGCTGGAGTGTCGGAGATGTCGACCTGTTCGAGATCAACGAGGCCTTTGCGGTGGTGGCGATGGCGGCGCAGAAGGATCTCGGCATTCCCAGGGAGAAGCTGAACGTCAATGGCGGAGCCTGCGCGCTCGGCCATCCCATCGGCGCCACCGGCGCGCGATTGATCGTGACGTTGTTGCATGCGCTCGAAGCCCAAAACCTCAAGCGGGGTGTGGCGGCTCTCTGCATCGGTGGTGGTGAAGCCACCGCGATCGCGGTTGAGCGCGTAATCCGGCGATAGCATGCAATGTGCCTGTGAACGGCTCGGTGAGCAGCGCGAACCGCGATGCTCGCCGCGTTGTCTGCCGTCCTCTATTGCCGCAAACAATCAAATGGCTGACCAGTGCGAAGCAATCGAGTCCGCGCCGCCGAGCGTTAAGATCTCCAGCGCGCTGCCGATTGCAATCCTTTCCCTCCAGGCCGCCATGGGAACGCTTGCGACCAACATTTTACTGCCTTCGCTGCCCCAAATTGCGATCTCATTGAATGTCACGAGCGCGGCGGTCACGTCCGCCATCACTGCCTTTCTTGCGGTGTTTGGGGTGGGTCAGCTTCTGGTCGGCCCGCTTTCGGATCGATACGGAAGACGCTGGCCGGTCCTGATCGGGTTTGCCGTGTTCTTTGGCGGCAGTGTTTGGTGCGGTTTGGCGAACAATTTACCCAATCTCTTGGCCGGCCGCATCGTGCAGGCTGCCGGCGCCTGCGCGACATCAGTGCTGTCTCGCGCCATCGCTCGCGACATGTTCAGTGGCGCGGCGCTGGCACGCGCGATGGCGCTGATCATGATCGTGATGTCTGCAGCTCCTGGATTCTCGCCGCTGCTTGGCGGCGCACTCGATCTTAGTTTTGGCTGGCGCTCCGAATTCGCGCTCGTCGCCGCGTTCGCCGCTGTTGGCGCCATTGGCTACAGCATCGTCCTCGGCGAAACCCACCATTCGACCCGGACTCCGCTCAGTCCGGCCGCTATCGTCAGGACCTATGCTGGCCTTTTTGGCGATCCTCGTTTTGCTATCCCGACCGCAACTGGGAGCCTGATCATAGGCGGCTTGTTCTCGATGTTTTCGGCTGCACCGCGCTTATTCATCGAAGCGCTGCACTTCACGCCGATCCAGCTCGGCCTCTTCTTCGCTGGCACTGTCTTTATCGTATTCGCCGCCGGTATGCTGGCGACGAGATTGGCACCACGCTACGGACTCGATGGCCCGATCCGGGCAGGCTTGTGGGCGACGGCCGCCAGCAGCCTTGCGATCCTGCTCATCTCGATGGTCAGCCCGACTTTCTTGCCGTTTCTAGGCGCGATGAGCGTATTTCTCCTCGGCATGGGCATTGTCAGTCCATTAGCCACCGCGCGAGCGCTCTCTCCATTCGGGGAGAAAGCTGGCGCGGCGTCGGCGCTGCTGGGCTTCTCGCAAATGATGACTGCCGCAATCGGCGTATGGCTTGCCGCGACGGTGTCCCATCAAGCCATGTTGGCGTTGGGCATCGTGTTGAGCACGTTTTCTCTGCCGGCTCTTTGCCTGTACGCGCGGCGCCCGGGGCACTGATTGGCTTCTGACGCCGCACGCGGTTTCTTTTCAGTCGCGCCTTTGCTTAGCGAAGTCCAGCCTGCACCGCTGGGCAGACGCTTCGTCGATCCGATGCTATCTTTCCCACAGAATCAGGTGCCGTGGAATTCCGGTTTGCTGCTGCCAGGCGGCCGCTTCATCTCGAACATGTTTTCCGTCCTGACCTCGAGGTAATCTCCACCACGGCCGGCGCGCAGAATGGGATGCGCAAGTGCCGTGTTGTAGACGCCGTCCTCGATCAAAGATTTGTCGATGTATACCGCGACGACCTCGCCGAGTACGAACCACCCTTCTACCTTCTCGCCGCGCGCATTCGCCAACTGAAAGACGTCGACGACCTTGCATTCCATCGCCGCCCTGCTCTCGCCTACCCGCGGCGCAGCTACGTGTCGCCCGGGCACTGGCGTCAGCCCTGCTGCTTCGAACTCGCTCACGCCGTGATCGAGAGGCGCCGCAGTCGTGTTCATGCGCTCGCCCAGATCCATCGTAACCAGATTCCAGACAAACTCCCGGGTCTCGCTGACGTTTTTCACGGTGTCCTTCCATGAAATAGAGGAGAACCCGATTATTGGAGGGTCGTAGAGAAACGCATTGAAGAAGCTGTACGGCGCAAGATTCAGTTGCCCGGCCGCATTCCGCGACGAAATCCAGCCAATCGGACGCGGCGCGACGATCGCGTTGAATGGATTGTGCCGGAGTCCGTGGCCCTTCGAAGGCTCATAGTAGTGGAAGTCGGCCGGATCCATACATTCTCCTTCCCAAGGCTGCCGACGGTCGGCCGCTCGCCAGTCGAGCCTTATCGATAGTAATCAACGCACCGCACGATCATGCGTGCGCAAGCTCGTCAACGAATATGGTAGCAGCACAACGGTCCGGAAGCCCTTACGCAATCGCCCGGGCGACGGCCGGCCTGTACTCGGCACCATCGAGGAACCCGATCAGACGCTCCCGGATGATCTGCTCGGCTTCCGTCATGATGCGGTCGATCAGCTCCTTCACCGTCGGGATATCGTGGATCAGTCCAACCACCATGCCGCAGCTCCACGCGCCGGCGTCCATCTCGCCGTCGACCATCACCCTGGGGTAGACACCCGCGACCTGCTCGTGGATATCCTCGATCTTGAGTCTGGCCCCCTTCTCGCGCTCGACTTCGAGCAACTGATCGACGCCCTTGTTCTTGAGCACGCGCTCGGTGTTGCGCAGCGCACGCATCACCAGCACGGTGTCGAGCTCGGTGGCTTTGACCAGGGCCTGCTTGACGTTTGCATGGACAGGCGCTTCCTTCGTCGCGACAAAGCGGGTGCCCATGTTCATGCCGGCGGCGCCCATCGACAGCGCGGCGACGAGGCTGCGCGCGTCCGCCATGCCACCCGAGGCCACGAACGGAATCTTCAGTTCATCCGCCGCGCGCGGCAGCAGGATCATGTTCGGGATGTCGTCCTCGCCGGGATGGCCGCCGCACTCAAAGCCGTCAACGCTGACGGCATCGCAACCGATCTTCTCGGCCTTCAGCGAATGCCGCACCGAGGTGCATTTGTGGATTACCTTGATGCCAGCCGCCTTCAGCGCCGGCATGTACGCTTCCGGACTGCGGCCGGCCGTCTCCACAGCCTTGACACCGCCTTCTTTGATGGCGGCGATGTATTCCGGATAAGGCGGCGAAGTGAAGCTCGGCAGGAAGGTCAGGTTCACACCGAACGCCCTGTCGGTCATGTCGCGGCAGCGCGCGATTTCCTTCGCCAGCAGCTCCGGCGTCCGTTGTGTGAGACCGGTGATGATGCCGAGACCGCCGGCGTTCGACACCGCGGCGGCAAGCTCGGCGAAGCCGACATAGTGCATGCCGCCCTGGATGATCGGATGCTGGATGCCAAACAATTCGGTAATTGCTGTCTTCACGTGCGCTTCTCCGTTTCCGATCAGTTGACGATTTCAAACAGGCCCGCTGCGCCCATGCCGCCGCCGATGCACATGGTCACCACGCCGTACTTCGCCTTGCGCCGCCGCCCCTCGATCAGCATGTGTCCCGTAAGCCGGCTGCCGGTCATGCCATAGGGATGACCGATCGCGATCGAGCCGCCATTGACGTTGAGCTTGTCCGGATCGATGCCGAGCTTGTCGCGGCAGTAGATCACCTGGACGGCATAGGCTTCATTCAGCTCCCAGAGATCGATGTCATCGATCTTCAGGCCGTGCCGCTTGAGAAGGCGCGGGATGGCCGCGACCGGACCGATGCCCATTTCGTCCGGCTCGACACCGGCGGCGACGAAGCCGCGGAAGATGCCGAGCGGCTTCAGGCCCTTCTTGGCGGCGATCTTGTCGCTCATGATCACGCAGGCCGATGCGCCGTCAGAGAGCTGGCTGGCGTTACCCGCCGTGATCGTCTTACCCTCGAACACCGGCTTGATCTTCGCAAGGCCTTCCGCCGTGGTCTCGGGGCGCGGGCCTTCATCCTTCGACAGCGTCACCTGCTGGTAGGTGACCTCCTTGGTGTCCTTGTTGACGACGGCCATCCTGGTCGTGATCGGGACGATCTCGTCATTGAAGCGGCCGGCCTGCACCGCGGCACCGATGCGGCGCTGGCATTCGAGGCTGTATTCGTCCTGCCGGTCGCGGCCGATCTTGTACCGCTCGGCGACGACCTCGGCGGTGTCCAGCATCGACATGTACATCTCCGGCTTCATCGCCATCAGCTCATCGTCGACCGCGTGGAACCTGTTCATGTGCTCGTTCTGCACCAGGCTGATCGATTCGATGCCGCCTCCGATTGCGATCTCGACACCATCGAGCATGATCGAGCGTGCCGCGACCGCTATGGCCTGCAGGCCGGATGCGCACTGCCGATCAATTGTGGTGCCAGCCACCGTGACCGGCAGGCCGGCACGAATCGCCCCCTTGCGTGCGACGTTCATCACCATGGTGCCCTGTTGCATGGCGCACCCCATCACCACGTCCTCAACCTCGCCGGGCTCAATCCCTGCGCGCCTGACCGCCTCGGCCATCACATGACCGGCCATGGTCGGTCCCTCGGTGTTGTTCAATGCACCCCGATAGGCCTTGCCGACACCGGTACGGGCGGTGGAAACGATAACTGCCTCTGTCGTCATGCTTGCCTCTTTTGTTACGCAGCCGCGTCGAGCTGCACATAACGCAGCAAGTGGTGAGCGGGATCGCCAAACTGGATGTTGATGGATGAGATTCGCTTGAAGTAGTGGCCGACATTCAATTCGTCGGTCATGCCCATGCCGCCATGGAGCTGCACCGCCTGGTCGGCAATGAACCTGCCGGCATAGCCGATCTTCGACTTGGCGCCGGACGCGAGGCGGGAGATGCCGCTGTCGCCGGCGCCGAGGCTGAGATTGAGATGCTGCATCAGGGAGAGCGCCTCCTGATGAGCGATGAACATGTCGACCATCCGGTGTTGCAGCACCTGGAAGCTGCCGATGGTGACGCCGAACTGCTTTCGGGTCTTGGAATAGTCCAGCGTTGCGGAGTTCAGTTCGGCCATGGCGCCGACTGCCTCGGCGCAGAGCGCGCCGACGGCCCGGTCACGGCAAGCTTCCAAGAGGGCGACGCCTTCGCCCTCGCTACCGAGCAACTCGCCGCGCACATCGCGGAAGGTGATCTCCGCGGCACGGCGGCCATCGATGGTCTTGAAGCTGCGCAGATCGAGATTGGCCCCCCGGGCCTCGACGACGAACAGGCTGACGTCGGCGCGATCGTCGCGCTTGCCGCCAGTCCGGGCGGAGACGATGAGATAATCGGCCCAGGGCGCGGCGATGACAGCGGTCTTCTCGCCACTGAGGATGTAGTCCTTGCCGTCGCGCCGCGCCGCAGTCGCGACATTGGCAAGATCGAAACGCGCGCCCTTTTCCGTCCAGGCAAGCGCCCAGATCTTCTGTCCGGCGATGATGTCGGCAATCAATGCCTGCTTCTGCTCATCTGTCCCTGCACGCTCGATCAAGCCGCCGGCCAGAACGACCGTTTCGACGTACGGCTCCACGACCAGGTGACGGCCGAACTCCTGGGCGACGATCATCGTGGAGAGCGGACCGCCGCCGAGGCCGCCGCTCTCCTCGGAGAACGGCGCGGCGAGAAGGCCGAGCTCCGCAAAGGCGTTCCACTGCTTCCGACTCCATCCCTCTTCGCTGGCGATGATCTTGCGGCGCGCCTCGAAGCTGTATTGGTCGCGCAGCATGCGCTGCACGCTGGAGCGCAACAGTTCCTGCTCTTCCGTGAACTGGATATCCATCCGATCCTCTTGTCGCGCTGTTGCTAGAGACCGAGCACTGCTTTGGCGATGATGTTGCGCTGGATCTCGTTCGATCCGCCGTAGATGCTGAGCTTGCGCGCGTTCAGGTATTTTTCCGAGGCGGTGTGGCCGTAATCGGGACCGGGCATGAACTGATTTGCGCTCAAAGGTTGCTCCCGAAGCGCCAGCCCGTAATTTCCGATGGCACGGTGCGTCAGCTCGGTGATCCCCTGAAAGATCTCGGTGCCGCGGATCTTGAACAGCGAGGCCGCAGGACCCGGATCGATGCCGCGCGCCATCTGGGCAACAACGCGCAACTCGGTCGCCTCGAGCGCAAGCACGTCGAGCTCGATCCGGCCGATCTCCTTGCGGAATTCGAGATGGGCCGGGTCGTCCAGTGCGATCTCCGCCTTCACGATCTTCTTCAACCGGTCGAGATAGCGCGTCGACCGCCCGATCCCGGCCATGCTGGTGCGCTCATTGCCCAGCAGGAATTTAGCGTACGTCCAGCCCTTGTTCTCCTCGCCGATCAGATTCTCGACGGGGACGCGGACGTCCTCGAGGAAGACGTCATTGACCTCGTGCGATCCGTCGATCGCGATAATCGGACGCACGGTCACGCCAGGCGACTTCATGTCGATCAGGAGGAACGAGATGCCCGCCTGAGGCTTTACGCTCGGATTAGTACGCACCAGGCAGAATATCCAGTCGGCGTGCTGCGCCAACGTTGTCCAGGTCTTGTGGCCGTTGACGATGTAGTAATCGCCGTCGCGCACGGCCTTGGTGCGGACCGTGGCGAGGTCCGACCCCGAGCCCGGCTCGGAATAGCCCTGGCACCACCAATCCTCACCCGAAAGGATCCGCGGCAAGAATTTCTGCTTTTGCGCGTCGTTGCCGAAGGTGTAGATGACCGGCCCCACCATGGTGACGCTGAATGCCAACGGCGGCAGCGTGCCGGCCCGGCTCGTCTCCTGCTCGAAGATGAAACGTCGGGTAATCGACCAGCCGGGGCCGCCATATTCCCTGGGCCAGAGCGGTGCGATCCAGCCCTTCTTGTAGAGAATGCGGTGCCAAAGCAAGGATTGCTCCTTGGTCAGGTCGGTCTCCGGATTGGGGACCCGCATTTCCTTTGGATAGTTTTCGGCGATGAAAGCGCGCACCTCATCACGGAAGGCCGCATCTTCAGGAGACAGCGCGAGTTCCATCGGGCGCGTCCTACCACTTCTCACCGAAGGGCCGGATTTCCAGCTCGAAGGTCCAGGCGCTCTTCGGTTGCTGATAGAGCTGCCAATAGGACGTCGCGACCGAGGCCGGCGGCATCAGCGCATCGGGATCGTCAAGCGCATTGGGCCCGAGTGCTTCCAGGCGACGCTGCCGAACCCACTCGGTATCCACGCCGGAATCGATGATCAAGTGGGCGACATGGATATTCTTCGGGCCTAGTTCGCGCGCCATCGCCTGCGCCACAGCGCGCAGCCCGAATTTGGCGCTGGCAAAGGCGGCATAGCCGCTGCCACCGCGTAAGGAAGCAGTCGCGCCGGTGAAGAAGATGTTGCCCTGGCCGCGCGGCAGCATCAGCCGGGCCGCCTCGCGACCGGCGAGGAAGCCGGAGTAGCAGGCCATCTCCCAGACCTTGCGGAATACGCGCTCGGTGGTGTCGAGGATCGGGAAGTTGACGTTGGCACCGATGTTGAAGATGCAGACCTCCAACGGCGCGTGCTTGTCGGCGTCACTCAGGAAGGAGATGATCTCCTCCTCCTTGCGCGCGTCGAGCGAACGGGCATGGATCTCGCCGCCGGCGGCCTCGATCTCCTTGACCAGCGGCGCCAACTTGTCGCCATTTCGGCGGCCGGCGAAGACGGTGAAGCCCTCGGAGGCAAACTTCTTGGCGATCTCGCCGCCGATGAAATCGCCGGCGCCGATCACAGCGACGGTTGCATTTCTCTTTTTCAAGGAACTTCTCCCGGTTAGGTTAGGCGCGCTGTGTGCAAAGCTGTTCTATCGAGCCCGGAACGTGGATCACGGTGTTTGAGCCAGACCGCAACGAGGGCGATCTCGCCATCGCGCTGATCGAGGCTACCATGGCCGCGGCGCAGTCCTCGATCGGCGCGATTTGGTCCAGGGCTTTGGCAAGATGGCTGCTTGTCGATTGCTCGATGGGGCCCGACAGACCGAAAAGCAGTCGGATCGAGACCGAGTGCTTGCGACAGCTTCGCCACGTCTAACCGCCTCCCGACTGAAGAACATCGGCGCCATTTTCAGCATTGCGCCTCGCGGCGAAACATGCGTTCTTTTTTAGAACCCGTCAATCGATATTTTGTTGTTGTGGTCGGATCAGGAAATGGCAAGTTTGCTGCCTTATTCAAAGGCGCTCGATAACCCCGTTTACAATGCGGCTTTCAGACGATACCGATATCGTATCAAATAAGAACTTATGGGAGGCGAGCATGGGAGAAAGTCGCGGAGTCGCGATGCTGGTCGGCGCAGGCGATGCCATCGGTGCAGCCGTTGCGCGGCGGTTTGCCAGCGGCGGTTACACTGTTTGCATCTGCAGGCGCGATGCGGCCAAATCCCAAGCGCTTGTCGATGAACTGAGGGCCAAAGGCCAGGGCATCCACGCCTTCAGCGTCGACGCCCGCCAGGAAGCGGAAGTTCAGAAGCTGTTCGCGGATGTCGAACGCGAGATCGGGCCCATCGAGGTCTGTCTGTTCAATGCCGGATCGAACGTCAACAAGCCCCTGCTGGAGACCACGGAGAAGCTCTTCTTCAAGGCCTGGGAGCTGGCCTGCTACGCGGGCTTCCTGGTCGGACGTGAGGCAGCGCGCGTCATGCTTCAGCGCGGACGCGGCACCATCTTTTTTACCGGAGCGACCGCAAGCATCCGCGGCAGCAAGGGGTTTGCCGCGTTCTCATCGGCAAAATTCGGCCTTCGCGCGGTAGCCCAGGCCATGGCGCGCGAGCTCGGGCCCAAGAACATTCACGTCGTCCATCTCATCATAGATGCCGGCGTCGATAGCGAAGCCATTCATCAGCGCATGAAGGCCGCGAAGGGCATCGAGGCCAGCGAGATCCCTCCCGATAGCCTGACCAAGACCTCCTCGATTGCCGAAGCGTATTGGTTTGCCCATCAGCAAAGCCGCGATGGCTGGACCCATGAACTCGATCTTCGCCCGGCTGTGGAGAAATGGTGACATGAGCGATGATCCAGACCTCACGTTGTGGGGCGTCGGGACGAGCCGCACAGTTCGCCCACACTGGGCGATGCACGAGCTCGGCCTCGCTTACAAGATCAAACCGATCGGCCCGCGGACCGGCGAGACCAAGACCGCCGAATATACCAGACTCAATCCGCGCCAGAAGATTCCGTTGCTGCAGGACGGCGACTTCCGCATCGGCGAAAGTGCCGCGATCGTCGCATATTTGTCGCGCATGTACTCCACGCCGGAACGTGCATTGATCCCGGAATCCACCCGTGACTATGCCGCGTGGCTGGAATGGTGCTTCTTCATCGTCACCGAGCTCGACTCCACCAGCCTATACGTGATGCGTCGTCACAGCGCCAATGCGCTCGGCCCGATCTACGGCGTCGCGCCGGAGGTCGTAGCTCAAGCCGCGGAATATTTTCGGGCGCAGCTGCGCCATGTCGAAGTCGCGCTGGCGGACGGCCGACATTTCCTCATGGGCGAGCGCTTCAGCAGCGCCGATATTCTGCTGACGACGTGCCTGGACTGGGCAGTCGCATACGGTGTCGGCATTTGCGACAATGCCCAGCCCTATCTTGGGCGCATGCGAAATCGGGAGGCTTACCAGCGTGCGGCTGCGGCGAATGTTCCGCGAGCACCGATTACGCCGGTGCCTGCCAACGCTTGAGAGCGGGTCGTCGGTCGCACGGACGGCTCCGGGCTACAGGGCCACGCGCAACGTGCGCGCGGCGACCATATTGTCGATCGCGTCATCGTCGTAACCCAGATCGCGCAGCACCTCGCGCGAGTGCTCGCCGACGCGAGGGGCCGGCCCGCCGATGGCGGCCTGGTTGACCTCGAAGCGGGCCGCGGGCTTGGGCTGGCGCACACGGCCGACCTTCGGCTGGTCGAATTCCGCGATGATCCCGCGCGCCACCACCTGTTCATTGTGGATGATTTCGCCGCGCCGCAGGATTGGCGCGCAAGGGACATCCGCGGCATCCAGACGCTCCAGCCATTCGGCGGTCGTGTGCTGGCCGATATACTCCGCCATCTTGTTGATGCGCGCCGTGGCGTTGACCGAACGCGCCGACGGAGTCGCAAACCGCGGATCCTTGGCGAGCTCGGGATCGCCGGACGCGCGGCAGAAGCCCTGCCATTCGGAATCGGAGATGGTGCCGGCCGTGATGTAGCCGTCGCTGGTCTTGAACACGAGATCCGGCCGGTCATTGGGATCGGCAGCCGCGGCCTCGGCGCCGACCACTGTGTACTGCATCATGCCTTCCGGCCAGAGGTAGGAGATCATGGCATCGAGCATCGCGACCTGGATATGATCCCCCTGTCCGGTCTTCTCTCGCGCGTAGAGCGCCGCCGCCACCGCCTGTGCGGTGAATACGGCGGTGGTCTTGTCGCACACGATGGTGCGGATCATCTGCGGGCGATTGGTGACCGGCTGCGACTGGATATCGGCAAAGCCCGACAGGCCCTGAATGATCGGATCATAGACGCGCTTCTTCACGTACGGTCCGGTCTCGCCGACGCCGCTGATCGAGACGTAGATCAGGCGCGGGTGGCGCCGGCGCAGCTCTTCCACACCAAGGCCGAGGCGCTCCATGGTGCCGGGCCGGAAGTTCTGCACAAGGACATCGGCTTGCGCGACCAGTTTGGCCAGCACCTCGCGCCCGGCCGGGCTCTTGACGTCGATCGAGAGTGAACGCTTGCCGCGGTTCGACGAGATGAACAGCGCCGAGAATTCGCCATCCTTGTCGATGGTGGCACGGCTGCGACGGGTGATATCGCCGCCGATCGGCTCGATCTTGAGCACGTCGGCGCCCTGATCTGCGAGAAACATTGTCGCAAACGGGCCCGAAACCACTCCGGTCAGATCGAGGACACGAACGCCGCCAAGCGGACCAGCCATTGCACTCTCCCTGGATTTTTTTCTGCCAACGAGCCGAGGGTAAACTCTGGCTTGCCGTCAGCCCTTCGCCTCAACACGCACGGACCGCAAGTCGAGAAACTAGCCGGTCTTGGAAACGGGCTGCCGGGTCTGTTCGACGATCGACTCCTCGACGTCCCGGAGTTGGTCCTTGCCGAAGAACATCTCCTTGCCGACGAAGAACGTCGGCGAACCGAAAGCGCCGCGGGCGACGGCGTCATTGGTCAGGTCGATCAGCTTCTTCTTGACGTCGTCCTGCTGCGCGCGCGCGACCAGCCTGTCGATGTCGATTCCCGAGGAAGCAAATGCGCTCCGAAACACTTCGGGATCGTCCATCTTCTTGGGCTCTTCCCACATGTGATGATAGGCGGCGCGGAAATAGGGTTCGAACACGCCTTCGAACTGGGCCGCGACGGCCCCGCGCATCAGCATCAACGTGTTGACCGGAAAGAACGAATTCTGGCGAAATTTCGTGATGTTGTGACGCCGGATAAACCGCTGGGTTTCGAGCTCCTGGTATTCCGGCTTGTTCTTGATCCCGCGAAGCGAATCGAACGGCGACATATTGCCGGTCGCCTTGTAGATCCCGCCGAGCAGGACCGGGACGTACTCGAACTTCACGCCCGTCCGCCGCTCGACCCCTGGGATGGCGATCTCCGCCAGATAGGCGTTCGGGCTGCCGAAATCGAACTGGAATTCAACCTTGAGGGTCATGACCGCTTTCTCCCGCAGAGCGTATTGGATGGTCAGGGACCGGCGATCCAATCGCATGGCTTGCCTGTCCTCACTCTTACAGTTCTAAAATCGAACTGTCAAATTCGATTGGATTTATGCTGGTTTGACCGACCTATCGGGTATTGTTTGGAGTTCAGTACCTATCTAGAATGCTAGGTAAATGCGGCGGCCTCGGCGGCGATTCGAGCGGGCCTCGCCGGGATGACTGGAGAGTACGGATGAAGTGGAAGGAACTTGAGGAAGAGCCGTGTTCGATGGCCCGAACCATCGGCGTGATCGGCGACCGCTGGACGCTTCTGATCCTGCGCGAATGCTTTCTGCGCACGCGGCGCTTTGAAGGATTTCAGTCGGCGCTCGGAATTACACGCCATCTGCTCGCCGAACGCCTGAAGAAGCTGGTTCGGCTGGGCATCCTGCGCCGCATTCCCTACCAGGAAGCGCCCAAGCGTCACGAATATATCCTGACCCAGAAGGGCCTCGACCTCTATCCGATCATGATGGCGCTCGTGCATTGGGGCGACACTCACATGGTCGACGAGCGCGGCCGGCCGCTGTTGCACCAGCACCGCAAGTGCGGAAAGGATTTCGACCCGGTCATGGTGTGCTCTGAATGCGGCGAGCCGCTCCTGGCCAGGGAGGTTCATACCCATCCAGGGCCAGGCGCCCAAAGCCCGCGGATGATGGAGGCACCTGAAAAGCCGAAGGCAAAGGCTCGCCGCAGCGCGGCTTGAGCAGGCCACCGGCGTGACGCACGAAACGCATCCTCAGACTCGAATCACAGCTGCGTCGGGTTCGTTGCAGTGGAGACGGTCCGCCAGTTCAGCCCGGTGTTTGAGCACAGCACGTTGATTGACATAGGCCTTGTCGGTGATTTCTCCCGCGGCCAACGAGGGCGGATCCTTCAGCAGGGTGAACGAGCAGATTTTTTCGCTGCTTCCAACAGCCTCATTATATCCCTGCAGACCATGTCTCAGGAATTCGATCACTTTGGGGTCGCAGGTCAAATCCGCAGCCGGTGCGTTCGAAATCCGCGCCGCCTCGGTCGGATTTAGCCAGCACAGCAGCGCGCAGGCTTCACGGTTTTCTCCCACAACGACGATGTCCAGCAGTACGCCGCGCGTTGCGGCCAGAATGGCGGCACGCATCGCTCCGATCGCAACCCAGGTGCCGTTCGCGAGCTTGAAGTTCTCGGAAATTCTGCCCGTGAAACGCAGACCGAGCTCCGGCTTCTCGGGATCGATAAACGACACGGTGTCGCCGATGCGATAGAACCCCTCCTCGTCGAAGGCCTTCTCAGTAAGATCGGCCCTGCCGAGGTAACCGGGGGTAACGTTGGGGCCTTTCACCCTGGCCTCGTACGTGTCGGAAACAGGAATCAGTTTCAGCTGCACACCCGGCGCCGGGAGACCAATCTCGCCCGGCCGATCCGTTGCCCAATGCGTCGTGCTGATTGTCGGCGCCGTTTCGGTCGTCCCATAGCCCGACATCACCGGAATCCGCCTGCCTGTGATCGATGATGTCAGCCGGTAAAGTTTTTCAAGCGTGGCTTGCGAAATTGCAGCCCCGGCGTAGCTCAATCGATCCAGCCGCTTGAAGATGCTCGCGCCGAGGGCGGCATCGTTCTCGATGGCATCACACAACAGGTTATAGCCCGCGGGCACATTGAACATCGCCGTCGGCGAGATCTCCTTGAGGTTCGCCACCGACTTGTGAAAGAGCTGAGGCAGCGGGCGGCCGTCATCGATGTAGAGCGTCCCGCCGTTCTTGAGAATGCCGTGAAGAATGACGTTGCTGCCCATCGTATGGTGCCACGGCAGCCATTCGACCTGGACCGGCGCCTCCGGAGGCGACACGAGCAGGCTTCCCATTTGCAGGGAGCTCGCCATCATGCGGTGCGTGTTCAGAACGCCCTTTGGCAGGCCGGTCGAACCGGAGGTGAAGAGCACTTTCGCAATGGAATCGCTGGAGACCGCCCCCGACGCCTGCGCGAACCTTTCGCAGTCCGTTCGATCCGACAGGACACGGAAGGGCGTCGTCTCCGGCGCGCCATCGACGCTGATCCAGGCAGAGTCTGCCAACTCGGGAATGGAGCGAGCCGCGGAAAAGTCGCGTCCGCTCTGAACGAAAACAAAATTCGGCCGCAGCACCTGCGCGATGTCCTTGAGGCGGGCAAGACCGCCGGGCATCAGCGTGTAGTTCGGCGATATTGGCGCTAGAATGACGCCCATCGACATCGCCGCAAACGAGATCACCGCGTTCTCGATGGAGTTACCCGAGAGCACGGCCAGCCTGTCGGCCGGCTTTGCGCCCATATCGATCAGGCTCTGGCCGACCGCCTGGACCTGCGACCATGCTTCGCCATAAGTGATCTCGTCCCATCCCCCATTGGCATTGCGTTGCGCGAGAAATATTCTGTCCGGAACCGCGCTTGCCCAGCGCGGCAGAAAATCGGTGACCCGCCAGTCGCATGGCCCCAATTCGAGCGGCGATCTCAATACGAGCGTGCCGTCGGTCCGGCGCTCGACGGAGAGTTCCCTTGGCGCAAACGTCAATGGCTTCGTCGACATCGAGAACGATCTCCTGAATTACCGCGGACGGATAGAACGGCGGGCGGCGCCAGATTCACTCGGATCTGGCATCCAGGACTTCTCCGAAGGCTTGCCACGTCGCGCCGGTCCAGCGCTGCAGCCGCATCTGCGTCCAGATCATGTTCTCGGTCTCGCTGGTGTTGACCTTGATCCCGGGCAGCACAGTCGGAACGACGACGTCTTTCAGGTTCTTCGCCTGCGCCAGAATATTCTTCCGCGATAGATCATCACCGCATTGCTTGAGGATCTGCTCGAGCAGGACGCCTTGCTGATAGCCGGTCAGATAGCTGCCGTTGGTGATATCGGCGCCCTGCAGATACTTGTCGAAAAATGCCCGGTAGGCCTGCATGCCCGGGTCGCCCTTCCATGTCTCGTCGAGGACATCCTTGTTGGTCGTCCCGACGATCACGCCGACCGACTTGTCGAGCCCGGCCGGTGCAAGCGTGCCTCCGACGGATCCGGACGGGAAATTGATGATCACGGTCGCCTTCCAGCCGATCACCGAAGCTTGCCGGATGGCCTGGGCCGCGAACTTCGGCGTGCCGGCGATCACCAGGGCTTCGGCACCCGAGCTCTTCAGATTGGTGATCTGCGAATCAATCGTCGGTTCGGTGACCTCATAGGACGCACTGACGACCTTGCGGTCGAAATCCTTGCCAAGAAACGCCTTGAAGGCACCGACGTAATCTTTGCCGAGATCGTCGTTCTGATAGAGGATGGCATACTTGGCGTTCGGCAGCGTCCTCGTCAGGTATTTGGCGTAAATTTTTCCTTCGGTGTCGTAGCTGACAAGACCCGTGGTGATCAGCGGGTAATTGGTGACGTCAGTGAACTTGGACGAGCCACTGACGATGGCGACACTCGGCACACCCTTGGCCTTCAGGTATTTTGCAGTGGCCGAGATGCCGGGCGTGCCGAGCTGGCCGAACATGAACGACACTTCGTCGCTTTCAACGAGCTTGCGGACGTGCTCCACCGCCTTGGGAGGGCTATATCCGTCATCATAGGCGATGTAGTTGATCTTGCGTCCGTTGACGCCGCCGCGGTCATTCAAGGCCTGGATGTAGGCAATGAGTCCCTTGCCCACGAGACCGATCGATGATGCCGGTCCGCTGAAGGGAAAAACCCCACCGATCTTGATCTCGGTAGCAGTGACTCCCGGCTCTTCGGCGGCGAATGCCGGGCCGCTCAAAAACAGGGCCAGAGCCGCAACGATCTTCCATTTCACCAGCATTGCTCGTCCTCCCAAACGTGCACCCTTTTCGGGTACGTGGCTTTGTTTTTTTCCCCGGTCGCTGCTCGTCTCACGTCCTTGCGAAAGACGCATCGCGCTGAACGGATCCAGCCGTAATCCGGCACTTCGCGGCCGTTGCGTTCGGCCATCTCGTGTTCGTAACCTACAGTTCTTTTTTTGAACTCGTCAAGCGATTAGATTGTCGGTGACCCGGTCCAAGAGCGATACGGGCTTTTGAGCAGGGTATAGATCAGAACCTACAAGTCACAGCTGGTTCGTTGCACGCTCCCATCGTTGAGCTTATAGTTACTTCTCTTTTTGAACTTACTGGGAGGACCGCAATGCGCAAGGCAGGGATACACAATTTTCCGGTAATCGATCGTGTCGTCTACGGCAAGGCTGCGTCTGACGCCTTGAACGATGAAGCGGTGCGACTGGATGCCGAGCGCGTCTTCCTGATCGTCAGCCGCACCTTGAACACCAGGACCGACGAGATCGAGAAGATCCGGCGCGCGCTCGGCGGCAGACATGTCGCGACCTTCGATGGAATCGCAGAGCACACCACGCGCAAGCAAGCTGCCGAGGTTGCCCGTCAAGCCAAGGATGCCGGAGCCGACCTGGTCGTCGCCGTCGGCGGAGGCTCGGCGATCGACCTCGCCAAGATCGTCATCATGGCGATGGAACATGACATCGCCGACGAAGCGGGTTTCGATCCCTTCCCGATGGGGCCTGGGGTCACCGTCTCACCGTTCCGATCGCCCAAAATTCGACAGATCGCGGTGCCGTCGACGCTGAATGGCGGCGAATACAATGCAGCAGCGCTTGTCACGGATGAACGCAACAGGCTGAAGCAGATTTTCTTTCATCCCCGGATGATGCCGGTGGCGATCATTCTCGACCCTGCCCTCACCGTCCATACGCCTTCCAAGCTGTGGATGGGATCGGGAACCCGCTCGATGGATCACGGCATCGAAGCATTGTGCTCACCCGCCGGCACGCCGCTCGCCGACGAGGTGGTCCTGGCTGGCATCAGCACCCTGCGCGAGGGAATGCTCCGGACCTTGCAGCAGCCTGATGATCTGGAGGCGCGCCGACTGTCTCAATATGGCGCGTGGCTCGCGGCTTTCGGACTGCAGGCGCGGGTCCCGATGGGAGCCAGTCACGGCATCGGCCATGTCCTTGGCGGGACCTTCGGCGTTCCGCACTACTATTGCACACCGGTCATTATGCCGAGCCTGCTTCGATACAACAAGGCGTTCACTGAGGATGCGCAGCAGCGCCTGGCGACGGCCCTTGGCGAGCCCGGTATGGAAGCCGCCGTCGCCTTCGCGCAATTCACCAAGAAACTTGGATTGCCCGGCCGTCTTGCCGACGTCGGGATTGGCGAAGACAACTTTGACCAGATTAGCAAGATTGCAATCAATCATCGCTTCGTCCAAGCCAATCCGCGGCCATTCAAAAGCGAAGCTGACATCCTCGATCTGCTGCGAATGGCCGCTTAGCCGTGCGCGGCGTGCAATTCGACTGCATCGAACCCCCGGCGCTTAGCCACAAGCGCCGCATCCGCAAAAGCGCGAATGGCGTCCGCGATTTCCTCTTCGCCCATCGGCTCGCCGAACTTCTTCTCCGGTGGCGAATGACCGGACGGACTTTCGTAAGCACCGGGAGCAGACCAATCCTGAGCGCGCGTGCGAACGGCTCCAATATCCCGGCGGGCGTGCTAACGCGCGACGTCGCCACCATCCGCCAGCGACGTCGGGCTCACATCATGGGCGGCGGAATGCTTAGGATGCTCACGCTCGTGAACGCCATCTCGCCATCCGCTGCGGATGCGATCGGTTTGCGGCGGTTTGGGAAGCTCATGCAGCAGCATCGTCCACGCTGATCTCCGCTCGGGGCGCCTCGCGCCTCTCAGCTCGCTTCGCTTCTGAGCCGCGGCCAGTCGCAGCCGCGCAATCCCAATCGCGCGGGAAAGAATGGACAACCGGGCGTGCGGGCCCTGGCCCAGCAAGTTGGTGTGTTTCACGGCCATTCGTCGGCATGGCAAGGGGTTGCCGATCGCCTGCATGCACGCGATCGGACACGATGGTCGCGATTTCGATGCGCTGGCGACCCGGCAGCTGGAGCGAGCCGCTTGACGTTATCGTCCTTGGCATGTTCGCTGCGATCCGTCCGCCGTGATGCCGGGGCCGGCATGACGCGCGTTGGCTTTGTCCAGACGGTGCCTTGCGAGAGGACATCACGACCCACTGCTCGCCTAGTTCGGATCGCCACATCTTCGCGGGCATCCTCTCTGTGGAGAGACGGCGGCAGGCGTTTGTGGCAACCTTGTCGGCTATCGCATCGGGCTTTAATTCCTGCCCAGGCGACACCGGCAAGAAGGAGATCAGTCCATGCAGCGGAAAAGTTGGGCCACGTACGAGTGCCCCATGGCCCGCTCCGTTGACGTCATTGGCGACTGGGGCAGTTTGATGATCCTGCGCCAAGCCTTCGGAGGCACGACCCGCTTCGACGATTTCCAGAAGGAGTTGGAGATGTCGCGGAACCTGCTGACCGCGCGACTGAAGAAACTCGTCGCCTGTGGCATTCTCGAACGCCGGCCCATCGCCGAGGAAGCGCGGCGGCACGAGTACGTTCTGACCGAAATGGGCGAGGATCTCTTTGCGACCATCATCGCACTCCGCCAATGGGGCGACCGATGGCTGTTCCAGCCCGATCCGCCGCCTATTCGAATGCTTGACGGCATCGACGGCAGCGAACTGGAGCCGATCAAGGTCCGCTCCTCCCTCGGGCGCGAGATCACGGTTGGCGATCTTCGCTTGCGCCGCCGCCCCGCAGGCAAGCCGAAGGCCCGGGCCGGCAACCTCTAGAGCTTTTTCGGTTCTAATTGAATCAGACCGAAGTTCTAGAGTCTCGTTTTGACGCGTTTTCTTCACGAGAACCGGCATCCACTTCGCTCGAAATCCCTCTAGTTCGCGCAGCGCCGCGGCGGGGGCTTGTCAACATCCCTTCATGCGTGTAAAAGTTCAATAATGAGACTAATGGTCAGGCGACCTTAGCGCGAGGAGAATGAAATGCGGGCAGCGTACATCACCGGCTATGGCGACAACTCCGTGGTCACCTGTGGAGAGGTTAGCGACCCCGTCCCGGGCGCCGACGAGGCGCTGATCGAGGTTAGGGCCGCCGGTGCGAACCCCGTCGAGATCGCCATGCGCCAGGGTCTATTCCATGCCGCCCTTCCATTCACCTTTCCGCAGGTGATGGGCTACGACGTCGCGGGCGTTGTCGTCTCCGCGCCCTCGGGCGCGGCGTTCAAGGCAGGTGACGAGGTTTACGCTCGCCTGCCTAACCGGCTTCCCGGCGCCTATGCTGAGCGCGCAGCCGTTCCACTCAGTCTCCTGGCCCACAAGCCGCGCACCCTTTCCTTCGAGGAGGCGGCGAGCCTGCCGACGGTCGCCTTGACCACCTGGCAGGCATTTGTGGAGCGCGCGCGGCTCAAGACCGGCGAAAGCATCTTGATCCAGGCAGGGGCGGGCGGCGTCGGCGCCTTCGCCATCCAGCTCGCCAAGCACCTCGGGGCCTACGTCGTTGCGACGGGCGGACCGCACAGCCAGACGTTCATGGCTGGGCTCGGAGCGGACCGCACGATCGACTACACAACCGAAAGCTTCGAGGCTGCCGGCCCGTTTGACGTGGTCTATGACGGCGTGTGCGGTCCGCTGACCGAGCGTGGCATCGATGCCTTACGCGAAGGCGGCCGCTATCTCGGCCTCGTGCGCACTGCCGACGCCCAGAGCTATCGTGAACTAGGCTTCCCGCCTCCCGTGGCCGAGCAAGCTTCGGCGGGCGTTCGACCGTTCATCGATCGCGCCGCCGCCCGCAAGGCGGAGTTCCATGGCCCCCTCACCCGGCCGGACGGCGCTCAACTGGCGGAGATCGCGGCCCTGATCGACACCGGCGCCATCCGAGCTTCCGTGAGCGCGGCCTATGGCCTCAATCAGCTCGCAGCCGCCTACGAGACTCTAGCCGGCGGACATACGCGCGGGAAGCTCGTCGTCGTCCCCTGAGGCAAGGGTCAGGCTCATTCGACATGTCTACGGAACGGAGGCGACCATGAACGACGTCCCCAGCAGGATCAGCATCGACAAGTCCACCCCGGGGTATTGGCGCGTGACCTTCAACAACCCGCCGATCAACGCGATCGACGATCGCACCTACGACGAGTTCTACGATCTGGTGGAGGAGATCGACGCGGACGATGCGCTGAAGGTCGTGACCTTCGAGAGCGCCAACCCGGACTTCTTCATCGCTCACTACAGCACGGCCGAGCCCCGCAGCCGGTTCGGCGCGCCACGCTGGATCGAGCCGGCCACCAAGCTGGCTCAGAGTAACGTCCTCAGCATTGCAGTGATCCGCGGCCGGGCGCGCGGCGGTGGAAGCGAGTTTACCCTGGCCTGCGACATTCGCTTCGCCAGCAAGGAAAAGGCGATCTTTGGCCAGCCAGAGGTCGGATGCGGCCTCATCCCAGGCGGCGGGGCGCTTCAACGCCTTCCGATCTTGGTGGGCCGCGCTCGCGCCATGGAGATCATCCTCGGTAGCGACGATTTCGATGCCGAGACCGCCGAACGATACGGCTGGATCAACCGCGCCATCCCCGAGGCCCACCTTGATGAGTTCGTCGCGAATTTCGTGCGGCGCATCCTGTCGTTCGACAAGCAGGCGCTGAGTACCTGCAAAGCGACGATCAACCAGCACGGGCTGCCGGACCCCGCCCAACTGCAGGCGACGCAGGACACCTTCTTCACGACGTTCGGCTGGCCAGGCGCAGCAGAGCGCATGCCGAAGCTGCGCGCGCGAGGCATTGGAAGCGCTGGCGACTTTGAGCTGAACCTCGGCCGCGAGGTCGGGAATCTCTAGGCGACATGGCTGAGCTTGCTGCAGCAACTCGAGGCACCTGTCTTCGTGGGCGTCAGGGCCGCCGTCGCGCGCGCCTTTCCGCCAGCCATCCTCGAGAACTTGCTGCTCTAGTTGTATCCCTTGCGCGTGTAGGCGCGGCGATCATCTCGGTCGAGGCGAAGGCGATGCGGTAGCGATCGTATTTGATTTCGTGAACCCACTGGGCTTCCGAAGAGGCCTTCATCTTCAGGATCGCCAATTGGGGGCTGATGAACCCCGGCATCTGAGCGGCTTCCGACTCTGCGTCGGTGCCTTGATAGGCCTTTGCCACGCTACTCTACTCACAAGAAACCCGCCGCCGGGTTGGGGCCGACGGCGGGCAGTTTACCTACCTTACTCACGATTGTTGTAACTTCGGGCGCGATGTCGTGTTCCCACAAACGCCCTATCCGCGCTCTGTCGGTGAGACGAACAGCCTGGTCACCGCCCCGGCGCGACCTTCATGTCGGAGAGCCGTGCCCGCGCTTCCGTCGTGAATCCCGGATAGCTCGCCGCCGGGGTGAGATCCGGCACTTGCTCGGCGCCGAGCCGGATGCCGGAATAAGCCATGGCCCCATCGGCGGTCGCCACGATGTCCCCCGGACGCAGCGGATCCAGCGCCAGATCGACCTGTGCGAGGCCGACGGCGTCGCGGCCGTTGCAGGTGCAGTCGGCGCGGAGCGCGGCCCGGTAGGTGTAGGCGTTCTCGCTCTCGGCGTAGCGTTCGCCGGCGGCGGTGCGGGCGCCGTCGATGCCGGAGCCGAAGAACACCTTGGTCGGGCTGGCCGGACAGAACGCCTGGCACAATTGCGCCGGCGAGGCGGCGCCGCGCATCAGCGGGAAATATTTGCCGTCGCAGCTGCGCACGCAGAAGGCGGGACCGGAGCCGGCAGCGAGAGGCCGCGGCGGCAACGGTGCCGGCGTGGCGGTCTGCTGCTGTTGCGTCCGGAGGCCGCCGAAGAGGAAATCGAGCAGGTTTTCGGCCGAACTAGCCTCCGGTACGAGCGCCGCCGCGACAGCTACGGCGATCAACGGTATGCGAGTCGGATTGCGCGACGAATGCTCCACCGGCGGCTCCTTGCGGCACATGGGAGCTGCCACGCTGAGCGGCGAACGCGCCCTAAGCGGGGCGGAGATGGGGAGGAATTTGGCCAAGATGCGACCGCCCGGCCGCGTCGATCGCGGTCTCGATCTGGGCGATCCTGAGCCACACCGTCTGGGGCAGGCTGCGCCGTTCCGGCGCCCTAGCCTTACCCGCTCCGCTCGATGCGAAAGAGGTGGAGCCGCTGACCACGTCAGATTCTCTGTCGTCTATCTTACAACAGTGAATCTGGTTCCGTTCAGAGGAACAGACTTTTCGATTGCAGTGAAGGCACAGGGGCGTAGCTTTGTTTCACCGGGGCTGGTCAATATTTCACGAATTTCTTTAAACCCGGTGGGCCGCAGCGTCGAAAGGTGCTGCGGCCATTTCTATTCGGAAAGTAGTCCCGGATGACACGGGCGATTGCGGCGTGTCAGACGCGCAGATTTTCCGCGCTGCTCTTGCCGCGTTTCCGATCGACCTGCACCTCATAAGAGACCTTCTGCCCCTCAGCCAAACCCGATAGGCCCGCGCGCTCCACCGCGCTGATATGCACGAAGACATCCTGGCCGCCGTCATCGGGCTGGATGAAACCAAATCCTTTGGTCGCGTTGAACCACTTCACAATGCCTGTCGCCACGTCCGCCTCCGCTGAGCAAATCGAGTTACCCTAAATCGACGCCCAGAACCCGGCAAGAGAAACCCGCAGCAAGACGGCTGCTCACTCACTTTAACTCCAGGCGAATTAGATTGTTATGAGCTGAAGCTAGGGGCGTGCGATGAAACTGTTTTTCACGGGACGCGACACCACACCCAGGCGGGGCTGCGAGCGTTCCTTCCTAACCGTCCTAAGTTCTAAGCTTCCTTGCTCGCGGCAAACAGATGGGCTTAACCGCCGCGCTGACAGCGTCAGCAGTTTCGACCGGCAGTGTCAGTCACGCGCCGATTTAGACGGAAAAACCATGGAAGATTCTCCGCATTCCGCGGGTAGACATCTTCAGGTTTTCCTCGCGCTATAGCGGCCGAACAACGCGACGGTGTCCGGCATGTCATGACGAAGGACGGTATAAAGGGCGTCCTTCAGTTCCCAATGGGTCGCATAGAGCCGGTCATTACCGTATGCGGTCAGGATGGAGTCGATGATGTCGACGGTTGACCAGTACATCTGATCCAACGCCGAATAATGGATAAAAAACCCCTCTTTGAGCAGCCAACGAAGAAAAAGCTCGAGCCGCTCGTCGTTGATAAGCGCGAGGAATTCTCCCTTCGCTACATGCGTGAGCTTTATTTCCTTGGCGCTTTCCTGAATGCGCAAGAGTTGGCGTAGTTCTCCGAGGTCCAGGTTCCGAGTGGGACCTAAGTGAGCGATCCCGCCGACGACGAAGCAACCTGGCTCGCGGACGTTGAGGCCGTCCGGGCGAATGTGCAGACGCCGGTCGTTATTCGTCTCGTCGTAATAGAGCGTGTACGGTTTGTCCGTGCCCGTCAGGCCGTGCAGTACAGTTTCGCGTTTGCGGATCTCGTTGACGTCAATCATCATGACGGCCATGCAGGTGGTTCGCCCGCGACAGCCGTGGCACCATCCATTGAGGTCGCGGGAAATTGCGCGCCCGGCTGGCAGAATCTTTTGAAGTCGTCGTGATCCTGCAGCGTCTCGGGCCGGTAAAGACAGCGTCGATCGTAAACCTGAACGGCACGAAGATCGAACCGGCGATATACGGAGTGATGCATGACCGCTGCGGTACCGGGCAGCTTCCGCTTCTGCTCCGTCCACGTGATCCCGGTCCACCTGGGGATGAAGCCTAAGCCGGCGGCGACCTCGTCGTGCTGAGGCCCGTCGGCATGCGGCCACATCTGAAGCACCCGCCGATCGAACTTGAGCCCATGAGGGACGGCGGCGGCCCAGAGCGCCATCCATTCCAGACTGATGTCGGACAGCCGGCTCTCGTTTTCCTGGTAACTTCCGCCGATGTCGGAATGGTTTCCCGAAAACCAGACCTGCTCGAACCACTGGATGCCGGCGGAATCCCTTTGAGCTTCCTTCGAGCTACTCCAGTGAACGCGTTTGAAATTCGCGCGGTTCTCGTCGATGCTGATGGCGTGCCGGGCGTACGCGACATTGGGGTCAAGCTCGGTATCGTAGAACGTCATCCACAAGTCGTTGAAATGGATCGTGCGTAATGACTTCCGCCAATCGTAACCTCCGATTCCATAATCCCATTTCAGATGCGTGAAGACATACACGCACAGGGCGCAGAACGTGGCCAATCCTATAGTCCCGAGGAAGACGCGCCAGAACGAAAGATACGGAAAGATCCAGCCGATCCACGGCGTCGACGAGAACGGCTGCAATATTTCCCCGAAAACACCCAGCGCCGCCGCGAACAGAAGAAACGCTGCGGTGAAGAGAGACGACGTCGTCCAGTTGCCCAGCGCCGCCACCGTGTCGAAGACTCCAATGAAATGCGGGTATACGTTTGCTTTGGCCGCGTCGGCCCCAGCCGCGGATCCGTATTCCGCGCGAAACCGCGTGGCCAACCGCTCCCTTGAATCCAAAAAGAACTTCTGCCGTTCGGTGGCTTCGGATTTCTTCCGGGGATAGGTGAATTGATAGACGTGCTTGACGGCGTAGGCAGCAAGCTTCTGCGACGATCCTTCATCGAACGCTAGGTCACCTTCAGGATCGTTCCTTGGATGGGTCGGTATCCCGCAACGCGCGATCACCCCGGCGAGACAGCGGGCGGTGTAGGCGCCTCGGCTGAAGCCCACCAGAAATATGCGATCACCGGGTTGCCATAGCCGGATTAGTGCGGCGTAGCAGTCGATGACGTTGCGAGTGATGCCGAAGCCTGTCGCCTGCGCAACGGTGTTGTGTATCCAGCGCACAAGTTTTCCGAAAAGATGGCCACCATCCGCCTGCGAGCCCAAACCGGGATCGTAGAATGCCACCTGTTCCGCGGGGTCAATGGAAGAGTCGGGGCCGCAGCGGCTCGCCCTGTAGAGCTTGTAGATGTTGCTCCGGTTCTCGTCGAAGCGAAAACCTCCGGCCTGCCCCGTCCCGTCGGAATAGATGACGATGTTCTTGGCCATGGTCGTCCCTCGCTGGTCTCACGTCTGGGGAAGGCATTTGAGCGAATGATACGGCGTAAACGCCGGCGCGGGCTCCTGGAAGAAATCGCCGCGGAGCAGCGGCAGCTGTTCGCGAGCCTCGGCCACGGCGCGGTCCTTCATCTCGTCGATCCTCAAGGCGTTATCCAACGTGTAGCGCCCCTCGGGGGCGACCTGATCGACGCGCCAAATCGCCTTATGTGCGTGACCGTCGCCGGTGATGATCTTGGCGGTGCCGAGCGCGCTGTGGGACTGGCCGGCCATGAATAGCCGTGTCACCGACGTCGCCATCGGAAGCTTTCCCTTCCACCTCGGCTGCGCCTTGACGTCGCTCGTCGTACCGATGCTCAGTATCTTCAGACGTTCGGCAGGCCAACCCAGCATTCCGACCGCCTCCACGGCCGCGACGCCGATCGGGTTGTTCGCCCACACGCCACCGTCGACAAGCTCGACGGCCTCGCTGGTCATGTGCGGCTTCATGAACGTCGGCGCGGCCGCGGTCGCCATCGCCGCGTCGATCGCCGGTTGCTTGTAATCGGTCTCCAGCCGCGGGTGATGCGCCGTTTTGTAGAGGTACACACGCTCGAGCATCGGATGCCATGCCGGAATGACCAGGCGGGTCCGGCTTTCACCAAGCCGACGCGTCCCAAGCACGCCCTCGAGCGCGGCACGCAGATTGTCCGGCGAATACTTGGAGGCGAAAAAATGAAGCAGGGAACGGCCGCGTTGGCGCATCCACGTTTCCACTGGACTATGATGCTGATCGAAAACCGCCGGCCCCTGATCCTCGTAGAAGCGCAGTACGTCCGCTGCGGACAAGCCAAGACCGAGACCGAGGGCGATGATTCCACCGGTCGAGGTGCCGACGATGAGGTCGAAGTAGGACGCGATCGGGTGATCCAGGTTTTCCTGGACCTTCGCCAACAACGCTGCGGGGAATACGCCGCGGATTCCGCCGCCGTCGAGCGACAGGATACGGTACGACGATTGGGCCGGCGGGTTGGGCGTCATGCCGCCACCTCCGGAGTAAGCGGCCGCACCCGCTTTCGTTTCTTGCCGGATGGATCGGCCGGAATGGGGTGTTCACCTCCGCCCTTCCACTCGTCCGACGAAAGCCACTCCTCGAAATAGAAGAACCAGAGGACCGCCCAAGGCCCGATGGTGTTGTCGATCCTCATCCACGACTGCCATTCGTACGTCCTCGGCAAGTAGAGGCACAGGCGCGCGGGATGCTGCTCATAGAGGTGCGGAATGCGGCGTCCGCCGACAACCAGTTTCAGGTTCGGACGCTCGACGAAAACCTGAGGCTTGTCGCCTTGCCGATACTCGATCCTGAGCGTGTAGATCCGGCTCAGCGGCGAAGGTGTCGCGTCGAACCACCACACCAGCGCACCGGCATGAAGCAACCCGATGCCCTCCCCGGTCAGCGGGTTGCTTTGCAGGTTGATGTATTGCTGGCTGGCCGTAAGCGGCCGACGCTCACCGATCCGCATCAATCATCGCTTCCATGAAAGGTGTTCGCCCGCACCGGCGTCGAAGACGCAACGCGCGCCGCGGTCAAACCAACGACCGGCGCCGCGGAAAGATTCCCAGCGCGCCTCGCCGCCGATACCGGCTCGACCAGGCCGTCGAGCGCACGGTTCGCCGGCGTCGAGCCGAACGCCGAATCGAGGCGCTTCGTCAGGACATCGAGGCCCTCGATGTGCGTCAGGCTTTCGAGATCTCCCAGCAGCTTGCGGTGCCAATCGTAGAACGCGACCGCGCGACGCGGATCCGAATTCCATTTTTCGGCGAAATTCTCGTGTTCGGTGGTTTCGTTCCAGATGAACCAACGACGGCGTCCGCCGGTGGCGTCGACTTCGATGAAACGGGGCATGTGCCGGACGACGTCGCACAGAAGGTCGAGCTCGCTGTCGTAGACGACATTCAGTGCACAGAATTCGTAGGCGCGCGCGGCGAGCGTCGTAATGATCACGGAGATCGGGGCGAGGCTCGGATCGAGGTCTTGGAAATGGATGTCCCGGTGACGCTTCGACAGCTGCACGGTGCGCGGCAGGATGCCCTTGAAACCCACCTGCTCCGGATACGGTTCGACGTGAGAGCGGGTGCTGTCCTGCGCCACCATGCTCTTGCTGAGCCGCATCTGCGGCATGATCTTGGCGCGCTCCAGAAACAGCGCCTTGTAACCCTTCGGATTCGAGGCTGACCAAGCCCGCATGGCCTTGTCGGGCACCAGCACGCCGCCCTTCGGACAGCCAGGGTTAGGAATCGACGGCGTGATGTCGAGATGGAATTCACCCGAGTAGTTGATCCGCCAGCAACGTCCCATCTCTTCGAGAATCGGCGCATACTGTCCGTGGGAGCGCAGGCGATTGCCAATCGCAGACTTCAGCGCCGCAGGAGAGATCATTTGGTCCGGTTCGACGACGTGAGAAACGAGATCGACGTCGTGCTCGATGCGCCCGATCGGCTTGACGGTGGTGCCGATGGCGGTCGAGCCCTGCGGATAGATCAGGATCGAGCGGATCAGCTGCTCCTCGGCACCGGCGAGCCAGCGCCCTACCGCCTCATAGCGGGCTTTGGCCAGTTCGAATTGGCTATCGGTGAGCTCCAGCCCTTGGCACAGGCGCTCCAATACGCCCACGAGTTGAGCGTTGCGCATGATCGTCCGCTGATCGGCGTACATCCGGCATCTCCGTGTTCGGTCGCCCGCGGACGCTTGACCGGAGGGCGTTGATGTATCAAATCCTGGATTTCGCTCTAGACCCATACCAACTATCGCTACTCCGAACATGATGGAACTCTTGCCGGAAGTCAAGTATCCGGTATACTCCTGTTCCGAATAGGAATGCCGCATGACCAAGGCACTTTCGCGAAAGATCGGTGGGCAGATTCGCAAGTTGCGTACGGAAAGAAGGCTCACACTGGACAAGCTCGCGGAGGACGCAGGGCTCAGCAAAAGCTACCTTTGGGAATTGGAGAACAAGAGCCCCCCTCGCCCGTCGGCGGAAAAGCTTGCAGGCATCGCCAAGGCGCTGGGCGTGACGGTCGACTACTTTATGGGTGCCGATACGCCGGCGGATCTGGAAAGCGCCGAGGACAGAGCCTTCTTCCGCGAATACCAGCAGATGAGCGCTCCGATGAAGGAGAAGCTCCGCCAGATGAAGAAGCTATTGGACAACGACTGATGGATACGCAGGGCTGGGGCGTAGATCGATGGGCCAATCATCTCTCGCTGCTGCTCAACGCCCTCAACCCGGCCGACCGATACCGTTTCGACGTCGCCCAGTTGGCTATGGACGTCTCCCGTAACTTCTTTCCCGAAGACCCCATCACCCGGGTCGTCAAGGACGACCTCGATGGTTTCGGCGGCGCGCTGCTCCCGTCAGAATCGGGCAAACGATGGGGAATCCTTTACGACGGCAACGCCAGCCCGCAGCGGCGCCGCTTCACCATCGGGCACGAGTTCGGGCATTATCTTCTGCACCGGAAAAAGTTTCCCGATGGCATACGCTGCGACGACGCGGCGGTCGACGGTCGCGTCGGTGCCGAAGTCGAACGGGAGGCCAACGCGTTTTCGGCGGCACTCCTCATGCCCCTGGACGACTTCAGGAGACGGATCGCCACGACGGACGTCCCGAATTTCGACGACTTGGGCGAATGCGCCGAACGGTACGACGTCTCCCTGACTGCGGTCATCCTCCGTTGGCTGCGATACACTTCACGCCGGGCGATCCTGATCGTTTCCAGCGAGGGCTATGCGAATTGGGCCTGGTCGAGCGAGCCCGCGTTCAAGACCGGCAGATACATCAAGACAACCGTGAGTCCGCCCTACGAATTGCCCGCCGGATCCGGCGGCGCCCGTGACGTCTCCGCCGGCGAACTGCGCAACGGCATCGATCAACCAGCCGGCGTCTGGTTCGGCGAGCCGGTCCTCGAATTGTCCTTTCACTCGACCGCGCAGAATTGCAGGTTTACGTTGCTGCATCTGAAGAATGCCGACCGCGGACTCTGGCACGACGAGGCGCCCGGCACTGAGGACACGTACGACCGGTTCATGCGGCGTTAGTCGGCATCGTCACCATTGACGCGATCGCTTCAGCGCCGTCACGTCTACGAACACAACGGAGGCGAAGTCGACGAGAAATATCTGCTCGACAGCGGCGGCACCACGGTCCGGCTCAAGCAGACCATCCCGGGAGACGCAAGCAAGCGTCCACGAATTTGCAATCTGGTGCTACGCCCTTCATCTAGCGGCTTTCGTGAAGTCCGGAGAGTTCGCCTCGGGCGAAGGCAGGCGCTTGGTTCGAAAGCTTGGCCGATGCCGGCGAACGGGACGCGGCCGCTCCGCTTACGCGATCTGACCGCATGTGAGGTGGATTGTTACTTTCGAGCTGCCATGGCAGATTAGGGCTACCCGAGGGGCTACACCCTGGGGCTACACCAGAGACCTCTGGCGTGCAGTAAGGCCTTATTTTACGGGGCTTTCTCGAAGCCGTTTTATTATGGCGGAGAGGGAGGGATTCTCGGCAGGGTCACGAAATTTCTACATAATGTCAGAGCTTGCCAAGCGCCCCCTCTCACCCCCGAGGCGCCATGGTGGTCGATCTCGGACAGTGCTGGTGCGATCATTGTTTTTAGCATTCTTGTGAGGGTCCTTCGATAATCGGCCTAGTGACGAGACCCGAACGCAGCTCTTTTGCCCGCGCGTCTGTTAAGAACGGAATGCTGGAGAGCTATTCGAGCGTTCCTCTCTGATGCTGGCTTCAATAGGAGCGGGAAAGCTCGGAAAGAGCACCACCATTTGCCCGCCTTGGACCTCGAGCGATTGCCGCCCAGGACGTTGATCGAGTTCGGCGTTCATAGAGCGGACCGGGACTCCAGACGACGTCCCACATTGACCGCTTTCAGGCAGGCCGAAAGCGGCATATGCCTCGTTGGCGGACACGAGCCCTCCATTCAGATGCCGGATCTTGGCGTGGTGCGGACCAGCGGATCGGTCGCGGCTGACCATTCCCGGGCGAGTCCGGCTCCCAACCTCCTTTCATGCCTTACCGGCTCTGTAGGACCCGGGCAACACGCGGCGGCCTGATGGCCGAATCGAAACGTGTTCGGGAGATCGGGCAGGCGTAGGGCAGACAAGTAACAGGGGTTTCGCATTGCGTGGATACAAAGCTTTCCGCGCGCCTTGTTTGCCGCGGACCATCGCTCGATGTCCTTCACTCGCGCCCGAGTGCTGTGCGCAAATTCAGGATGATTCCGCCGATCCGGCCACCTTGGCGGCGAGCCCGCCTCCAAAGTTACTCGGCGCTCTTTAGGCTCTTACACCTTGAACGAGCATATTGACAACTCTTCCATGAATTCCACTGACCGATCTGGACCAAGCAAGTCGTCAGGACCGGAAGTGTGCAGTCTCGACAGTGCAAAGAGTTACATGTCTCACCCCATTAATTGTCCATCTCCTGTCAGACTTTTGTGACTTGAGACTGTCTTGCTGCAGCGATCGCCGCATCCCAATTTGACTTTGTGATCAGATGCGGAGAACGAACAAATGCGCGTACCCTTGGCGATGTTTCTCACGGTGATATCAGTCTCCCAGGCGCAGGCAGAGGCGAAGACTAAAAGTACGGACACCGCTTGTCGCTACACTTTAACAAGCGGCGAGACGTACCAGATACCCGCCGGCCAGACTCTTTGCTGGCGCGTACCTCCTCCTTCATACAAGTCATACACGCTGCTGCGTTGTGATCCGCCGTTTCAGGAGTTCAACCGGGTCCAATTGGGCGATGGCCGCTGCAACAGGTACGAGGAACGTCAATAACCCCGGCCGGATACGCACTTCGATGGCGGTCGTGATCGCGGCGATCAGTTCAGGTTACGCTCTTCCCGCCAACGCCTTGCGCAACGCGGCGGTGCTCAGCATGCGATGACGCCCACACGTCGCGGCCGGGTACGACGCGGCAGACTTTGCCGGTACCGCCGCGAAGTCGGCAATTTTTTCTACCCGGCCCAGGCGGCCCGAACCAGTTAAAGGCGGGAAACACCGAAATCCCGACAAAGGCGCTCTGGCACACGCGTTGCACATCTGAGATCGTCGCAGGGGCCGAATATGCAAATCACGACTGGATCATCACTCTTCGCCTACCAAGCCGCGAAGGCAACCTCTTCGACCATCGCCACGAAGACGACGGAGACGTCCACCGGCGGAACCGTGCAGGCAAACGAAGATGGCGCATCGGGCGACAGCAGCGCAGTTACGGACTTCCTGAAATACGCGAAGATGAATCCCTTCGACCGTGTGCGGGCCGGCATCTTGAAAAGCATGAATCTCACCGATGCCGACCTCGCCAAAATGACCCCGGACCAGCGAACGGCGGTCGAGCAGAAGATTAAAGACGCGATTGAAAGGCAACTTGAAAAGAAGGGCCAACAGACCGGCGGTCTGGTCGATCTTTCAGCATGATGCGCGCGCAAGAGACGAGCGCAGGAAGCCAGAGACTATCCGCTCGTAGTCAACCCATCCTGTTCGAAAGTCATGGCTCTTGAGCTCGACGACTGCGTCTGAAGGTCGTTACGCCGAGATGGCCAACACACCGCAGGCCGTTGGCAAGGTCCATTCCACTTCTTCGTCCAGAGGACGAAGTCGTTTCGCAGCTACCAGCGGAAAAACGCCGCTTTCCCGATCTCGCAATCAAATGAAGAATCCCTGAGCACCGCGAAATTGACGGCGCCAAGAGTCGCCGTACGGACTTCGATCTTGCCGTTTGTACGCACCCTGAACGACAGGAATTCTCTGACCGACCTGTCCGACCTCACGGTCATATGTGTCGTCGAGAACGCGATCGTTCCATCTGCCTGGATCATATATCCATCAAACCGGATGCTCGCCCTGATTGGCGGCCCCGCGATATCTGCGCCGTGAACTTGACAAGCGGAGAGGTCGATTAGCATACGGGGCTCCTTGCCCTCGAGGATCGCCTCGCTCAGCGCCGCATAATCGGCACTTTCGGGTTCGGCCGCGACTGCATCGCGCGTCCAGGAGATGGAAACGATCATCAGGGCGACGATCAAACTCGTGCAAATGTTAGCCAAGCATGGCTCCCGAGGGTACAGATTTCTGTCTATTCCATTGTTGAACGAGCACGTGACTATGTTCACAGCCTAGCTGGTTCTCGATCTGAATTTTATCGCCTCATGATTGGCGACAACTTCGCGGACGATCAAGTCGTGGAGCTTCTGAATGAACTCTGGGTCAAGCCCGCTCTGCCAGGCGAGGGCTCGCAACCGTTTCAACTGCGTTGATTCACGTCGGGGGTCTCGAGATGCTAATGCATGTCCGGCCTTGAAAAGTCCGATTGCATCGGTACACCGAAAACGCTCTGCGAGAAGGTGCACGACCGCCGCATCCAGATTGTCGATGCTACGGCGCAGCTTCGCCAGATCGTCAAAACGCTCCTGATCATCATCCGTCATCGTGACTTTCCTCTTTGCACGCGCACAGCTCCAACGGCTTCTCAGACAGCACACTCCTAGCGGTCAACGTTCACTTATCGCGACAAGAACATGAGCACCGAATTTCCTTACGGGCAGCGCAAAGGCCCCTGTCATCGACAGTCATTTTCAGTCAACGTCACGGAAGACAGCCCGCCTTTTTGCAGAATAAAGTCTGCTATTTCATCGACAGCCTGGCCGACCTTCATGTTGGAAAAGATGAACGGCCGCTCCCCTCGCATCCTCCGAGCGTCATTTTCCATAATCGTCAGATTGGCGCCAACCATAGGTGCGAGATCGACCTTGTTGATGATCAACAAATCGGATCTCATGATCCCCGGCCCTCCCTTGCGGGGAATCTTCTCACCCGCAGCCACGTCGATCACGTAAATGGTCAAATCAGCTAGTTCCGGGCTGAATGTGGCAGCGAGATTGTCGCCGCCCGACTCGACGAAACAAAGCTCGGCGTCAGGGAATTTCAAATTCATATCGCGGATTGCTGCCAAGTTCATCGAGGCATCCTCTCTTATGGCTGTATGCGGGCAGCCACCCGTTTCCACGCCCAAGATGCGGTCAGCAGGCAGCGCCTGCGCGCGCGTCAAAATGAGCTGATCTTCCTTGGTATAGATGTCATTTGTAACCACGTAGATCTGGTAGAATTCGCGCAGATGCTTGCATAAAGCCTCGATCAGCGCCGTCTTTCCGGAACCGACCGGGCCGCCTATACCCACGCGTAACGGACCATTAGTTGACGGAACGCCCGTAGTACGGAACGAGCGGCTCGCGCCTGTAGTCGTGCTCATGACCGAAACAACCTCGTATATTGCAGCTCGTGGGCGATGGACGCCAGCTCCGTCATCACACCCGCCGAACCAAGATCGTCAACAGTCTCGCGAGTTGCGATTTCACTCCGCGACAGGATCGCCTGCTCAAGCGCCGCGACCGCAAGCTGACCGTCAGTTTGACCAAGCGGCACCAATCGCACGCCGGCACTAATCAGATTAGCGACGTAACTGTGCAGGAATGCCGGAAGGGCAATGCCGACGGGTATGTCCAAGCGCGCCGAGCAGGCGCCGAGGATGACGGCCGATACAGGTGGGCATTTCGGATCCGAGAAAACATCCAGAATTCGATCCGGCCACACGCGACGGAGGGTCGTAAGATATGCAGCCGACTGCTGTGCGGCTTCGAGCGCAAATTCCGAGGTCCCGCGCGACGCTGCGGCGAGTTCTGCCAGATGCGGCAGCCCATCTTCCGCTGCCTCGATCACACGGCGATACGCTTCGATAAAGAAGATGGCCTCGTTCCGACCGGAGCCAAAGCAAAGGTCGGCCTCGAGCCAGTCAATGAGGCTGCGGCGGTTGGTGACGTGACCGGCCTCGACGGCCCACTCCAGGCCGTGCGAATAGCTGTACGCTCCATTCGGGAATGACGGTGAAAGCCAAGCCAGCAGTCGCAGCAATGCTGACGCAGAAAGTTCGCGATTGTCGTCTGTCATAGCACCACCATGCAACAACCAACTCGTCAGTACATGAAGTAACGCTGCGCCATTGGAACGACATCCACCGGCGGGCACGTGAGGATTCGTCCGTCTACCCGCACCTCATAGGTCTCGGGATCAACTTCCATCCGAGGCAACGCGTCGTTGAGAATCATGGAATGCTTGCCGATCGTGCGCGTCCCAGAGACCGGCAGGAGACGCTTTTCCAGGTTCACTGAGATCGTCGTTTCGAGCGAAGCTTTGCTCACGAACGTTACTGAATTTTTGGCAGGCGAACGGCCGAAGGCGCCGAACATTGGCCGGTAATACTCCGGTTGAGGCGTGGGTATGGACGCATTGGGGTCACCCATGATGGCGGCGACGATCATGCCCGATTTCAAGACCATATCAGGTTTGACTCCGAAGAATGCCGGGTCCCAGACAACGATATCTGCAAGCTTCCCGATCTCGAGCGAGCCTATGTAGCGCGACATTCCCTGCGCGATCGCCGGGTTGATGGTGTATTTTGCGACGTAGCGCCGCGCCCTGAAATTGTCGTTCTGTCCGGCCTCCTCCGACATGCGGCCGAACTGCTTCTTCATCTTGTCGGCCGTCTGCCAGGTACGCGTGATCACCTCGCCGACCCGTCCCATCGCCTGACTATCGGACGATACGATCGAGAAGGCGCCGAGATCGTGCAGGATGTCCTCGGCGGCAATCGTCTCCTTCCTTATGCGACTTTCCGCAAAGGCAACGTCTTCCGGGATACGGCGATCGAGATGATGGGTCACCATCAGCATATCCAGTGCTTCGTCGAGCGTGTTCGCCGTATACGGGCGCGTCGGATTGGTCGAGGCAGGGATGATGTTGTTCTCGCCGCAGACCTTGATGATGTCCGGCGCATGGCCGCCGCCTGCCCCTTCGGTGTGGGCGGCGTGAATCGTCCTACCTTTGAACGCAGCGATCGTGCTCTCGACAAACCCACCCTCGTTCAGGGAGTCAGTGTGGATCATGACTTGCACATCCATGTCGTCCGCAACGGAGAGACAGCAATCGATGGCAGCCGGCGTCGCACCCCAGTCCTCGTGCAGCTTCAGGCCACAGGCCCCGGCTTCGACCTGTTCGACCAGGGCCTCGGGTACGCTGGCATTACCCTTGCCGAAAATGCCGAAATTCATCGGGAAGGCGTCCAACGCTTCAAGCATGCGATGGATGTGCCACGGCCCCGGGGTACAGGTCGTTGCCGTTGTTCCCGCGGCGGGTCCGGTGCCTCCGCCCATCATGGTCGTCACGCCCGAGAAAAGCGCTTCCTCGATCTGCTGGGGACATATGAAATGAATGTGAGTATCCATCCCTCCGGCCGTGATGATCTTGCCCTCGCCCGCGATGACTTCCGTCCCCGGTCCAATGACGATCGACACCCCCGGTTGGGTGTCGGGATTACCCGCCTTGCCGATGCCGGCGATGAGCCCGTCCTTGATCGCAATGTCCGCCTTGACGATTCCCCAATGATCCAGGATCAGCGCATTGGTAATGACCGTATCGACCGCTCCCCGCGCGCGCGTGAGCTGCGACTGTCCCATGCCGTCCCGAATGACCTTGCCGCCACCGAACTTCACCTCCTCGCCATAGATCGTGAAGTCCTTCTCGGGCTCAATGAACAGGTCGGTGTCCGCCAGACGCACCTTATCGCCGACGGTCGGGCCGAACATCTGCGCATAGGCTCTGCGGCTCATCGTAACGGACATCGTTTTTCTCTCTCATTCATCGAGGCCGGGGGCACCGGCACGGGATTCAAGAGGGCCCATCACGCCGCCGCTGAAGCCGTAGATGCGCCGCGCCCCGGCAAACGGAATCAATGAGACCTCGCGTGACTGTCCCGGCTCGACCCTCACGGCGGTCCCAGCCGGGATATCGAGGCGGCAGCCACGGGCAACGGCCCTATCAAACACGAGTGCAGCGTTCACTTCGGCGAAGTGATAGTGGCTCCCGACCTGGACCGGCCGGTCGCCTGCGTTGGCTACGTCAATCGATCGTCCTGTCCTGTCGCGGTTCAGGACGATGTCGCCATCAGCCGGAATGATTTCGCCGGGAATCATGTCGCGCCTCCAGCTCCTATCGAACCGGATTGTGAATGGGGACAAGCTTGGTTCCGTCAGGAAACGTGGCTTCGACCTGGATCTCGCGGATCATCTCCTGAACGCCCTCCATGACCTGATCGCGGCGCAGAAGCCTGCCGCCTTCCGCCATAAGATCCGCAACCGATCTCCCGTCGCGAGCGCCTTCCATGATTGCATCAGAAATCAATGCGATGCTTTCGGGATAGTTCAGCTTGACGCCTCTCCCGAGTCGGCCGCGCGCAACGATCGCAGCAAGAGCGATCATCAGCTTGTCTCGTTCCCGTGGCGTCAGATTCAAGTTGATTCTCCCACTTTGCTGCGCTGTTAGCAGGACCACATCTTCGGCACGCCGAAGGGACCTGTTCCCAGTTCACGATTCAGCTGATCGAGGAAGCGGCGCAGCCCTCGCTTGAGATCCGCACCGGCAGCTGCAGCAACGCGGATTACGATGATCGCGCCCACGAGAGTAACTCCGCACGCGCATCCCAGAGAGGCTGCTATCTGACGAACTCTTTCGAGCCGCGCCTCAATACTTGGTCCGAAGTAAATCATTGTCGCGATCGCCTTCCAGTTTGAAAGCAAAGCCATTCTCCGCAATTGAGGGAATGTCCGGTCGCTCGAAAGGAAGCCGTCCGCCCAGACGAGATGGCCGTCGACCCTGATGCGCCAGGTATCCAGGATATATCCGGCGATAACTTCTTCACCGCTCTCGGCGCGACCGAAAACCAACCACTCCAGTGCCACCAGTTCAGCCCCCGATCTCACATCGACTTCTGTCTGCCGTACGATGCGCGCCTTGTTGAAGACGATCGTCTCTTGCGGAAGCCATGCAAGTCGAGCACCCCCTTCGGCCCTTAGCCGCGTCAAGATTCGGGCAGGACGGTCCAGACCGCGATAGACCTTCTCCGCGGCCTGCGTGGTCATCGCGACCGAGGCCTTGTTCCGGGCAACAATCTCGATGTTGATCTCGTCGCCGCCCGCAACACCGCCCGATGTATTGATGAGAACGGTCTCCTTGTGTCGACAATTGTCGACATTCGGAAACAAGACGGCCATCGGAAACTTCCGATAGACGTCGCAAACCTCGGTGCTATCTCGAGCTCCAGAAAATACGACCCGCGCCGCGCCTGCAGCGCGCTGCAAATCGAATTTGTGCCCGGGGCCCTCTCCCTCGCCAATGTGGCTGCGGTGAACCACCGATTTGTCGCGAGCGCGGTCGTGATTTGCTTCAAACATCCGTCTCAGAGCTCGTGTCGTCCGCTTCCCACTTTGGGCGAGGGAAATTGCCAGACGTGGAACAACGATGCGAACCACGCCTGGACCTAGTGTCAACGAACCGGATCAGAAGCCGGCAAGCCCCTGCGGGCTGTTGTACGGAATCTTGACGCTACCGATCTCCTTCAACGAGCCGTCCGACTGAGTGCTGTAGCCGACCAATTTCGAGGCGTTGCCGTAGATCTGATAGAGAAAGGCGCCATCGGGCGTGAGCCAGCTATCGCTGGGTCCGCTCGTCACGGTCCCGTTCAATCCCCTTGCGGTGCCGTCACCGGGTACCTTGGGACAGGCCGGATCACTCGCAATTTCGAGACCGCCGCCGTTGATGCGATAGCTGCTGATGTTGCTGTAGCCGAAATTCGTCGCGTAGATCGTGCGATCATCGGGAGCGATCGCAAGCCAGCACAGCTCGGACGGCAGGCCTGCACTCGTGTCGATCTTGACCAGTGGGCCAATCTTGATCGCGCCGTTCTTCTCGATGGTACAGATCGAACATCCGTCGCCGACAGCATAACCGATTACGAAGGTGTCTGGTCGCTTGTTCAGGAAGGCGATGAAGAACGGAGAACCGCCCTTTGCGTCATAGAACCTGGCCGTGCCAAGCGAGCCATCCTTCTGCAGTGAGAAAACTGCAAGTCCGTCCGGATCCGGCGCATTCGAGGCAATGGAATGCAACGCGCCCCCCGCCCGCTGGACCCAAAGAATGGGCGAGCCGTCGGGATACAACCCAGTGTGCGCGATCGGCTCGTCGAATGTGGTACCGACCAGCACCATATCCTCATTGGGCGAGACTGCGACCATGGTGGAGACGCGATTCCGCTTGCTGTAGGTATTGACCGTGTAGCGCTCGGGCCGCGGCTTGAGCATGCCTTCCGCATCTACCGACATCAACCTAAGATGATCCGGTCCGAACGAGTGCAGAACAAAGAGCGTCCGCGTCGAAGGCGCAAAAGCAAGCGATTTCGCCGTGCCACTCCTTCCATCGACTGGATTGCCGGTCGACTTCACGTCGAGCAGCGTAAGCCGCCCGTCGCTCTCCAGACGGAAGCTCGATACGGAATTGTCGCCACCGTTGGTCGCAAACAGGAAGCGCCGGTCGGATGTGATGATGACGCTTCCTGCGCCCTCGAAGGAGTTGGGGGCGCTGTCTTGGCCGCTGATCGGCTTGAATTCGCCGGACCCGGCGCCGCCAGTCTTGATGCGAGAAACCTCGATCAGCTTGCCGTCGACCTGTCGCGCGTAGTGGATGACGGCATTTTCAGTTTCGTTGGTTTGGGTGTAGAGATGACCGGTCTGTCCTTTGGACATTCCCATCTCGTTGGTCGCTTCTTTAGCCATCTCTCGCTCCTCTGATGATTGGCTTTGGTTGAATGAAAAACCTTCGATGGCCGGGCCGGCTATGGCCTCAGCGGCGGGTATCCATCGACGTAGACCCAGTCGGACGCTTGCGCTGGCACGTGGCACCCCTGACATTGCTCGCTGTAGTTCGTCGTGGTTGTCTTTGACCGATCGCCCGCGTCGAACCAGGACCATCCCCAGCCATCGCCCCACAGCGCGCTATCCGGATGCCTGTTCGCGCTGTCCTTCATCATCACGAACCAGCCCTTCAGGACATCGGAACGGCTGACGGTGCCGGTCGTCATTTCGAAGGTAGCGGACTTGAAGACCTCCTTGATCAACACCGCGCCATCCGGAAAGCGCTTGGTCTTTCGGTAGGCATCGATCGCCCCGGGTGAGGCATAGACGACGTGAACTTCCTTCGATCCCTTGCCCTCGTCCGCCGCAATCGCCCAGCTTCCGAGGAGCTGATAGGTGGTGCGATAGTCATCGGGCACATGCAGGTGGCCCTCTCGGTCGGTCGCGCCGGCGCCGGTTGCAATGACGTCGGCAGCCCTCGCCCGAAACTGCGACTGCCTGACGGCCGCCCCAATCCCGATCGCCACGATCAGAGCGATGCAGGCGCTTTTGGGGAGCCTCATGCGCATTATCGCGCGTCCTTGTTGTCCAGCAGCGGGTAGAATTGCGTCCAGACCTCATCCTTCTTGGCGTTGGCAATGTGGCAGTAGGCGCACTCGTCCTTCGACTTCACCTTGGCCATCGACGCCTTTGGTTCATGATGATTGAAGTTGAAGTACCCCCAGCCGTTTGTCTCGGCAAAGCGCTTGGAGTCCTTGACGGTCACATCGGCTCCGTTCCACTTGCCCGGGAAGTACCCGCGTCCCGACGCTTCCGTCCGCGAACCGTCGGCGTTCTCCTGCGGCAACGTGAGCTGCAATTCCTTGAAGAGGATCGTCCCCTCGGGGAATTTGCCGGTCTTCTTGTAGATCGCGTACGAACCCGGCTCGATGTAGACGTTGTGGAATTCCGGAAAGTTTGCCTGTCCCCCATTGAGTGCGTTTGGCGTCAAGGGTGAGCCGACGTAGACCCACTCGTGGAAATTCTTTGGCAGGAGCAACTGTCCGTCCGCAGTGTATTGCGGCAGATAACGCGCATTGCTCTGAGCGTTGCTGTCCTTCAACGATCCGAAGAACAGCATCGTCGCAACCGCACTGCCCGCGATGACCACCGCTGCTGCCTGAGCTCCAACCCGCATAGCTTTCTCCCGCGATTGCGACCGAGCGCGCATGGCCTCGGATGAATGATCTGTCGGGATCCGGGATAACCAATCGCAACAAGACTTGCGCGTCGGCAATTGCCTTCTCTTTTTCTATCTTGATGTATTCTGTTCGCACGTCGCCGCGCTGAGATCGCTGGAAATCGCGCGCGGTAATCAGGCGGCCAGACCCGAAATCGAGGGTACCCTCAAGTGATGATCCGTACGGCTCTCAAATGCTTGCCCGACCCGAAGAATGGCTTCCTCCTCAAATGGTTTTCCGATAATTTGAAGACCGATCGGAAGCCCATCGGGCGCGAAGCCACACGGAATGGAAGCTGCTGGAAAGCCCGCCAGATTGAAGGGAGCGCAGAATCTCGCAGAGACCTCGAAGACCGTCTCCTCCTTTGCGCCAATCTTGCTCAAAGTCTGGCCGACCTTCATCGCGGTATTCGGCAAGGTCGGAGTGACCATAACGTCTACGGCTTCCATGGCGGCGCGCAGTGACGACTTCCAGGCATGCCGGACGCGCTGCGCATTGATATAGGTTGTGGCAAGCGTCAGCTCGCCAGCCTCAAGCAAGAATCGCACATCGCTCGCATACAAGTCGCCCTTCGAACGGAGGCTCTGCTGATGATAGGTCGCGGCCTCCGCCAGGGCGATGGCGAGCCACGAGCCGATGATTGCTTCCATGCTCGGGACGGTTAGCGGGACGATCACTGCTCCCAGCCTCTCGAGCACGGTCACGGCTTCGCCGACAGCATGCGCCACCGCAGGCTGGACGTCATCGAAGAAGTAATTGCTGGGCACGCCGATGCGGATCCCCCTGACGTCGCCGTCCAGAGCCTTCGTATAGTCCGGCACCGGAAGGTTCCTGCTGCTTGGATCATTCGGATCGACCCCGCTCATGACGCCGAGCAGAACCGCAAGGTCTCTCACGGTCTTTCCCATCGGGGCGGGATGATCAAGCGACCAGCTGACGACGGTGATGCCCGCCTTGCTCACGCGACCAAAGGTCGGCTTGATGCCGGCGACGCCATTCGCCGCGGCCGGCGTCCGGATCGAACCACCGCTATCGCTGCCTACGGCGGCCAGGCACAGCCGGGCCGCGAGGGCCGCAGCCGCGCCGCCGGTCGAACCCGAGGGAATGTGGTCCAGATTCCACGCATTGCGCGTCGGGGGAGCGTCAAAGCCGAAGGCAAATTCATAAGTCGTGGTGGTCCCGAGCAAGACAGCTCCGGCGTCCTTAAGCTTACGGATGACGGCGCCATCGGCCCGAGCGGCATAGTTTTCCCGTACCCGTGAGCCGGAACGGGTCTTGACGCCGGCAATGTCGTACAGTTCCTTGACCGCGATCGGGATGCCATGCAGCGGACCGCGATATTGGCCGTTGCGAATTTCGGCATCCGCTTGCTTTGCAGACACCAGCGCCTGCTCAGACAGCACTTCGACAAATGCCTTCAGATGAGGATCAATCCTGGAGATCCGCTCCAGCATGTGCTCGGTGAGGTCGATAGGTGAAAGTGACCGGGACAATATCGCTTTAGCTGCCCCCGTAACGTCCAGGCCGGCGATATCCATTCTTCAAGCTCCGTTATCGTGGATCAAACACGAGTGCCGGAGGCGACTCGATTGGCAACGTGTCCGCTCGCCGAATGACTGCCGCTCTCGCCGACGCCATCAACGCAGCGATCCCGACTCGGTCCACCTTTGCGATGGAGAGGTTCACTGTCGCTGCCAGTTCGGCCACGATTGCCGGGTTGATCGGATCATCGCTCATTGAAAATCCCCGCCGCTCACAAGGACTCGTCGGTCACGCCTGAAGGGGGCGCTCACGGCAAATTCGGTAGTTGTCCTGCCATGGCCGAAGCCGCTCGAACGCAGCGCTCGCCGCCAGCACTTCCGAGTCGGCATTTCTCCGGCCTATGATTTGCATCCCGACCGGAAGTCCCTCGGACAGACCCGCCGGCATCGACGCTGCCGGATGTCCCGTAAAGTTGACAAAGTAGGTCAGGCACCAACCGATGAGGGGATCTATCTCCACGCCGTTGATGGACGTCGGACCGATCGTATTCCCGTCGCTTGAATTATCGACCGGCGGACACGCGAGAGTGGGCGTGACGAGCAGATCGAACTCCTCGAAGACACGCTGGAATGCGTCGTACACCTCGGACCGGACGGCCTGGTCTCGAAAGAAATCGAGACCAGACATCCGGTTGGTCTTTTCGACCCAATCCAGATATTCGGGCGGAAAGTCAGCGCGATGCTGCCCGAACAGATCGATGCCATCGCGCCTGATGTTCTCGATCGCCTGCAGGTTCAGAAGCATGTAGAGGCGAGACCAGACGTCGCTCAATTCCCGCTGCGAACGGGAGATGCCGAGCTTGACTTCCTGAACGTGAGCTCCGGCTTCCTCGAAGGCCATCAACGCGCGGCCAACCGTCTTCGCCACCTTTCCGTCGACCGGAAAGACATCCAGGTTCGGACTATAGGCAATCCTTAGACCGCGAATGGAACGTCGGGTCGCCGCCGTGAAGTCGACCGCCGGACCGGTCAGGCTGAAAGGATCCCGCGGATCATGGCCTGCGAGAACGTTCAAAGCGACGGCCGCGTCCTCGACCGTCCTGGTGATAGGACCTTCGAAGAGGAAGGGCGAATCAGCCGCGCCGAATGCGTTTGGGCGCACCAAGAACGGCACGCGGCCAAAGGATGCCTTGTAACCGTAGACGCCACACCAGGCGGACGGAATGCGTATCGATCCGCCGGCATCCGTGCCCTCTGCAATGGGCAGCAGTCCATCGGCCACCGCTGCGGCACTGCCGCCGGAGGAGCCGCCGGCATTCTTGGAAAGATTGAAAGGGTTGCGGGTGGGACCGAATAGGTAATTGTCGCAGGTTCCCCGGAAGCCCATGAGGGAGCTGTTGGTCTTGCCCAGAAACACTGCTCCGCCACGTTTCTCCATGCGCTCGCAAAATGCGCAGTAGCCGTTCACGACGTGGTGCTTCAGCGCGCGGATGCCGCCAAGGCTCGCTGGCCAGCCCGGCTTGAAATCGAATAGATCCTTGAGCGCCGACGGAATGCCATGCAGCGGCCCCAGCGGCTCGCCGGCACATAGTGCGCGTTCGGCCTCTTTCGCACTTGCACGGGCTCCCTCGAAATCGAGATAAACGAGCGCGTTGAGACTCGGATTGCGTACTTCAACGCGCCGAATAAAGTCGTCGATCACTTCAACCGGCGACAATTCGCGCCGACGGATGCGAGCTGCCAATTCCTGAGCGCTGAGGTAAGCAAGCTCGTCCGAATGCAGCGCCCGCCTCACGTCCGACATCGTTACCTCCTGCTCGAACCACTCGAGATCGCTGGGCTCTAGATATTGAAATGAGCCGTGGCTGCGCATCCGCAATTGCTCTGTCTTTCTCGATCTTGATGCATTCTCCGCAACGGCCATCGACAAGCCATCAACCGAGGTGCATCTGCGTTGGAGCGGGGTACACGGCACGCCGATATCGCGTCCGGACTACTGCGCGTCAGACATAAGGGCACGCATCCATGGACCAGCCTATTGTTTCCCGTGGCTTCAGATCAAAACGCCAGACTTTCGGGGCGGCCGAGTTGCCGCCCGGGCAGTATCTGACGACCGACTTCCCCGTGCTCTCCGCCGGACCGACGCCGGACATCCGTGTCGCCGACTGGAAAATTGCGCTTCAACTTGGCGGAACGTTGCTTGGCAGGTGGACCTGGGACGAATTCGAAGCACTGCCCCAGACCACGATCAAAACTGACATTCACTGCGTCACGAAATGGACGAAGCTCAACACGGTTTGGCAGGGTGTCACGTTCGACGACCTTTTGAAGGTGGTTGGACTGGACGAACCACCCAATGCCTTTGTCATGGCGCATTGTGACGACGGGTACACAACGAACCTTCCCATTGCCGACCTGATCGGCGGAAGAGCAATGATTGCGACCCGCTATGAGGATTTGCCGCTCGCTCCGGCTCATGGAGGCCCTGCGCGGCTTCTTGTTCCTCATCTCTATTTTTGGAAGAGCGCAAAGTGGCTCCGGAGACTGCGCTTCATGCCCACAGACGAGCCGGGGTTCTGGGAGTCGCGTGGCTATCACAACTACGGCGATCCCTGGAGGGAGCAGCGATATGATGGCGATTGACGCGCCTCAGTTGCGGTCTAGGATCGAATGGCAGATCGGACGTGTGCAGGCTATCGTGGCCGAAACAAGCCGGGTGAAGAGCATCGCCCTGCAGCCCACCCGTTGGCCCGGGCACTGGCCTGGACAACACGTCGACATTCGCCTCACGGCCGACGACGGCTATCGGGCTGAACGAAGCTACTCGATCGCGTCGCCTCCGGCGGAACACCTCATTACCCTCACCGTGGAGCGGATCGAGGACGGCGAGGTTTCCTCCTATCTGCTCGATGAACTGCAGATTGGTGACGCTCTCGAGTTTCGCGGACCGATCGGCGGCCACTTTATCTGGAATCAAACGGCCAATCGCCCGCTATGTCTCGTTGCGGGCGGCAGCGGGGTTACGCCGCTTATGGCCATGTTGCGTCACCGCAGAGCATCGTGCGACCCCATACCTGCATCGTTGATCTATTCGGCTCGCAGCCTGGACGACATCATTTACCGAGATGAACTCGATGCGATGTCCGACGGCGATGCTGACCTGCGGCTGGTTTATGCTCTTACTCGCGCGTGTCCTCGCAACTGGCGCGGCCACAGAGGGCGGATTGACCAACTCCTGCTCGCGGAGAGCAGCTTTGCGCGCGAAGAAAACCCCTTGTTCTTTGTCTGCGGCCCCACAGGGTTTGTTGAGAGCATCTCAAGCAAGCTTGTGAAGCTCGGCTTCGATCCGCTCGCCATCAAAACTGAACGTTTTGGACCATCAGGAGAATAATTGTCCCATGTTCGACACTATCTCTGATCTCATCATCGGCGGTGACCCAGCTACACATCTACTGCAGGAGCCTTTCGCATTTGACATCACCCTGACGAAAGTTCAGTGCGGCGCATGCTATACGATGGTCGGCCTTGGCTCTCTTGTCGCAAGCGGAGGGCGCTCGGAGGCGATCGTAAGGTGCTCCAATTGTGGAAACGAGCTGATCAAATCAGCGCGCACCCGAGAAGGACACCTGCTTGAGCTGAGCGGGGTGCGGCACCTACGCTTCTGAACGCTAGGCCTGGTTCCATATTTTTGGCGCGACTGCGAAGCGGTCGGCGCAAAAGCCGGCCCACACGCTATCTGCGGCCGAATGGCATCAGGCCTTCCAAGCTTAGTCGGCGCCTGATTTGCGCGCTCGAGAGCCCGCACCGAGCTCAAATCGATTTCACCTCGCCGCCATCCATTCGTAAGGCCGCCCCGGTCATCCAACGGGCGCCGGGCGATACCAGAAACGCCATCAATTCAGCGATCTCTTCCGGCTCACCGTAACGCGCGATGCCGGCATCCCTGGGGAACTTCGTGGTCGCTTCCTCGACCGTCATGTTATGAGAAGCCGCCCAATGCTCGAGATAAGAGCGGCGACGCCCCGTCATCACCGGGCCGGGCAGAACGCTGTTAACTTGCACCCCATCGCTAATTCCCTTGTCGGAAAACGCCTTTGCCAGGGCGACAATCGCGGCATTGATGGTGCCTACCGCGGCATAGGGCGCTTTTGGGAACAGGGCGGAGTTTCCAGACATCAACACCACGGCACCCTTGGTTGCCATCAGCGACGGCCAAGCGGCGATGGTGAGCCGCCGAGCGCCGTGCAGCTTCAACGCCAGTCCGGCTTCCCACTGTACGTCGGTCGTCTCGAACAAGTCGACCTGTGGCACCGCGCCTGCAATATTGAGGAGAGCATCGATGCGGCCAAAGAGAGCCAGAGTCTGATCGACAACAGCTTTCGCAGCGCGAGGTTCGGACAGATCGGCCTCGAGCACCAGAGCCTCTGCACCGACAGCCCTCACCATCGTTGCAGTGTCCTCCAGATTGGAACGATTTCGTGCAACGACAACAATGGCCGAAAAATCGCGTGTCAGGCGCACCGCAGTTGCGCGGCCGATGCCCTGGCTTGCGCCCGTAACGATAGCAACTGTCCTTGACATAGAAGATCCCCATCACTCGATCACGACGACCATCTTTCCGATCGCCTCGTTCGCTTCCATGACGCGATGCGCCTCGTGGATCTCGTCGAACCGGAATATCCGGGTTGGCTTGACATCGAGCCGCCCAGCCGCGGCGTCGGCGGCAATTTCTCCCAGAGGTACGTCGGAGAGAGGAAACCCGGGCGTCCCGAATACGAAGCTGCCGAAGAAGGTCAGATAGACCCCGCTTGCCATCTGCAATAGCGGGTTGAAATCGACAATCGGATCAAGTCCACCCAGCCAGCCCGCAAGACATGATCGGCCTCCGCGGCGGAGCAGGCCGAGCGAATCGAGGGCGACAGTGTTGCCGACGAGATCCAGAACAGCATCTACCTGCTTCGCTTCGGGAAGATGATGTGAGAGATCGCGCCGTTCAATTTCGCAACGGGTCGCGCCAAGTTTCTCCAGCATGGCAAAGCGCTCCCGACTGCGGGTCGTAGCAATGACTCGCGCGCCGGCATTGACCGCGAGTTTGAGCGCGGCTTGACCAAACGAAGATGTCGCGCCCCGGATGACGAGAAGCTCCCCCCTGCGAAGGGCCAGGTTGCGGAAGAGACATGTCCATGCCGTCGCAAAGGTCTCTGGTATGGCTGCGAGCTCTGCCCAGGGCAACTTCGAATCAAACAGGGCGACGTTCGAGACCGGAGCCCGCGCATACTCGGCATAACTTCCATTAATCGTCCGGCCGAGGCCGCCCATCAGCGCGGCCACCCTCGCTCCGACAGGGAATTCGCCGCCCGGACACGACTTCACGAGGCCCACGCATTCAATTCCACTGATAGGCGCCGCGTCGACCCATTCGCCTCGGCGCATGTGCATCTCCGCGTGGTTAATGCCGAATCCCTTTACTTGGATGACGGCGTGACCGTGCGACGGCTCCGGTTCAGGAACATCCCGATAGACCAGGCTGTCCAAGCCGCCGAATTTTTCAAGGACGATAGCGCGCATCATCTTTTTCCTGGCGCTCGCTGCTACAAGTGCATTCGTTCACGCGCCCGACGTTTGCCGCAAAAGAAACCCGCCGATCGCGGCCGCGATCTCCGTTGCATGAGTTTCGAGGGCAAAATGGCCCGTATCGAAGAAGCGCACCTCCGCGTTTGCGATGTCGCGCTGAAATGCGTGTGCGCCCGCTGGTAGGAAGAACGGATCGTTCTTGCCCCAGACAGCGAGAAAGGGAGGCTGATGCTTCCGGAAGTAAGCTTGAAATTCTGGATACCTGGCGACGTTTGTTTTGTAGTCCGCGAACAGATCGAGCTGTATCTCGTCGGCACCGGGACGCGCGAGATAGTGATTGTCCAAGGTGTATCCATCGGGGGAGACGAGGGAAGTATTCGGTACCCCGTGAGTGTACTGCCAGGCCGTGGTCTCCGGAGAAAGCAACACACGTAGCGCCTCCCGGTTCTCTTTTGATGGATTCGTCCAGTAGGCTCTGATTGGATCCCATCCATCGCTCAGCCCCTCTTCGTAAGCGTTTCCGTTCTGCGAGATAATGGAAACGATGCGTTCGGGATGGCGGACGGCCATCCGCAAGCCCGTCGGCGCACCATAGTCAAAGACGTAGAGCGAGAAGCGAGCGAGCCCGACGACTTCAGTGAACCGCTCGATCACCTGCGCCAACGCGGCGAATGTGTATGTGAAGCTTGCTCGGCCGGGCATGTCGGACTGCCCAAATCCGGGCAAGTCCGGCGCCACAACCCGGAAGCGACTTGACAGGGCGGGGATCAGGTCACGGAACATATGGCCAGCTGTCGGAAAGCCGTGCAGCAGCAGCAGGACCGGCGCGTCGGCCGGCCCGGCCTCGCGATAGAATATGTTCAGTCCGTCCACGTCAGCTTTGCGATATCGAATGCTTGTCATCCGCAGTCCTTTCTGCTCGCCCTTCAACGCCCGTGCGGTTGCCAGAAGGCCAAAATGATCATCCAAGGGCGGGCGCCCCGGGCGCGCCCGACTATTTCGCGGGTCGCAATGCCCTGGTTACAAGCCTCTCGGCGATTCGCTTCATTTGAGCTCCCTGCGATAGTCGGTAGGCGTCCAACCCGTTGCTTTTCGAAAGGCCGAGCTAAAGGAGCTCGTTTGCGCATAGCCGAGACTGAGCGCAATGTCAGTGATCGAGGCCGCGCGATCAGCCAATCGCAATTTTGCGAACTCCATGCGTCGAAGCACCTGGTATTGATAGGCCGGGATCCCGAAAGACCTTTTGAACGCTCGGCAAAAGTGGTGAACACTCAGCCTGGCGAGCTCGGCAAGCTTGAGCAGGCAGACCTGCTCTCCCAAATGCTCTTCCACGTACTCGACGACGACACGCTTCTGCCAGCCTGCCAATCCGCCACGACTGATGGGTGTCGGCTCGCGAATCACGTCGCTATCCGGCATGGAAAGCTCGTGGGCGAGCACGCCGCAGAGGGCTTCGAGATAGGGTGCGCACTCCGTTCCGCAGCTTTCTATTGCCTTCTTCAACTTGAAGGCAGTTTGCCAAACGAGCGCATCCTCGAAGTACACCCTCGGTGAAAACTGAGCGTCAGTGGCCTCTGATAGGCGAAGGGCAGCGGGATCGAAGTAGAGAAATGTCACCTCTGTAAAAGAAGCCGCTTCATGCCATTCCCGGTAAGCGCGTCCCGCCGGGACGAACGTTAGAAGGCGGTTGGAACCGCGCAGCTTCGAGCGACATACACCGTCGACGGATGCCTCCCCTCTTTTCCCGGCGCCTTCGTTGTAGAGTGCGAGAAGATGCCTCGACCCCTGAAAGCGAAATTCCGCCCTGTTGCCGCAAGGCAAGTGAACACTCTCCGAAACCCACCAACGCCGACCCATCTCAAGTCGCGTCACCGGATCGGCAGGAGTTATGCTAACTCTTGAATCGAGGGCGACTGTGGAACACTTGACCAACCGCACTTCGCCCACTGATCGCGCCGGCGAAGCTGAGACTGCGCCTCGTTGCTTGCTCTCACTTCGAATTGCTAAGTTCATTCCCATCGTCGTCGCCCTACCTTGTGCTCCGGATGGCAGTGTTCGCTCATCAACGAACTTCGGTGCCGAGGGGATGCTTGGTTGCCTGTTCGCAGATGTTGAAGCCGCAAGCTGCAAAGGCGGCATCGCTTCTCCGGTCAGGTGTGCTGCCAATCACTGGAAGCACCTCACAGGGAGAGCATGCTGTTCAACCGCCCTGTCAGCAATCTCGCGGTTGTGCGGGCTCAGCCCATACCTAGGTATGGGTGCCGGGGCAGGAGTCGCGCCGGCGGCTTCAGCATCGGCTGCTTGTCTAGCACAACGCTCTATCGCTGGAGTTGAAGCGCCTCAGCCATTCGAACGAGCATCGCCGCCGTTCTCGCTCCCAGCTTGCGCATGACGCTTCCGCGGTGCATCTTGACCGTAGCCTCACTGATAGAGAGTTCGTTGGCGACCTGCTTGTTCATCAACCCGGATGTCACAAGCGTCATCACCTGCCGCTCGCGAGTGGTCAGCAGCGAGAACTTTTCCTGCAATTGCGCAATATGTGCACTGTCGTCGCGTCGATCGATATCTTTTCGAATCGCGGCGGTGACGGCATCCAGAAGATCCTGGTCTCGTATCGGCTTGGTGAGGAAATCGACCGCGCCCAGCTTCATGCCTCTGACCGACATAGGGATATCGCCAAAAGCGGTCATCAGGATCACCGGGATGCCGACATTGATCTTCGTTAGGTATTCCTGCAACTCAAGACCGCTCGTTCCGGGCAATCTGACGTCAAGCACCAGACACGCCGGCGCATCCGATAACTCGACCTTCAAAAAGTCCGCTGCAGAACCATATAGCGCGACCTTGTAATTCAGTGATTCGAGGAGATCTCCGAGCGACTCGCGGACAGCGCGGTCATCGTCAACAATATGGACGATCCCGGATTGAGACACGTCTACTGGATTCTCGACGACCGAACTGCTTGGCGGCGCGGGAGACTGAACGTGAACTTCGCTCCGCACCTCCCGTTTTCTTCCACCCATAGCTTCCCTCCGTGGAGCCTGACTATCTTCCGGCAGATCGACAGCCCCAGACCGAGCCCAGCTCCCTTCGTCGTATAGAGAGTCTCAAAGACCCGATCTCTATCGGCCGGATCGACACCCGCACCCGTATCCGCGATCGCAACCGAGATCATATCATCACCGATCCACGATGAGATGGTCAAAATGCGGTTCCCCTCTCCTACTTCGGTCATCGCCTCGATAGCGTTACGCATAAGATTAAGAGCGACCTGCTGGATCTGAACTCGATCCGCCTCGAGACGAGGCGCCGGCCGGTCGAAATCCGTACGTACGACGACACCAGCTCGCTCGATCTCTCGCTTTGAAAGGAGAAGGACCTCCGCAACCGCGTCGTTGATATCGAATTCTGCAAAGCGAACCTGGGCGCCTCGTACCAGGGACCTGACCCCTGTCACCACATCTGCGGTTCGGCGCGCCTGCCTGATAATGCGTGCAATCGATTTTCGCGCTTCCGCGGCCTCAGCGGGATCCCTATCGAGCCACCGCGCGCAAGCCTCGGCGCTTGTGAGTATACCCGTCAGAGGTTGATCGATCTCGTGAATGATGGAGCCAGCGAGTTCACCGAGCGAGGTCAGACCCGACGCACGCGCAAGCTCATTCCGCGCGTCTGCAAGCGCCTGCTCCGCCGCCTTCCGCTGTGAGATGTCAGTGATGATGCCCTCGAGCTCCAAATCTCCCGTTGGCCCCTCGTCGAATTGCCCAACAGCGACTACGTGCAAGGATTTTCCGTCCCTATGAATGACGCGATATTCGTGAGCAAATGGCGATTTGGTGCTGATCGCCTCGCTAAGCGCCCGCTCTAACGCAGGATAATCTTCCGGATGGATTCGACTTATGAACATTTCGAATGGCACGGGATTTACATCCAGATCAAGATCCAGAATGCGGTAACACTCGCGCGATCCCCGGGAGAGGAGAGTCCTCGTATTCCAGCGATAGCTACCCATGCCGCCTATCTGCTGACCTCTGACCATCCACATGTTGGTCTCGCGTAGTGCCTCGAACAGTCGAACCGATTCGAACGAAATGGCGGCTTGACTGGCCAACATCGAGATCACCCGCACGCGCTGAGGCGTAAAGATAGCTACATCGTCGTCGGACTCGAGATAGATTACGCCGATCGCCCAATTCTGATGAACCAGCGGCAGGCATAATTGAGCTATCTTGCCGGACGATGGCTTCGTCGCGTCAATTAGCGCCGAGCTCGCAGCTCCGGCAACCCTCACCACCGTCTCTTTTCGCCCGAGGACCTCTTCGGCGAGATCTTCAGGTAGATTGAATTGCGCGCTTTGAGGGAAGGAGGCAAGAAAGTTTGCTCTCTCGCGAGGGAAGCTCGCATCCGCCTTGGCAAGCATATCCCGTTGCCCGCTGAGCAGGATCGCGCCGCAGGTCGCACCGGAGTAGCTTAGAGCCTCGGCGAGGAGGGCTTTGGCCAATCCCTGATAACTGATTTCCCTTGAGATGACCTGGAATGCCTTCGCGACCAGCTCAAGTTCGTTCGTCTCGCTTTCCCGGCTCATGCGAGCTGCCCTAGTGACCGTGCGAGCCGTTCAGCGAGACGCGACATATTTCGGTCGAGGTCGAACGCTCCAGAGAAAAGGTCCTCATCGATAGCGACGATATGCAGGTCTTCGCTACGACTGCGCCAATGGGGTTGCAGGAAACGCCTGCCCTGCAGTCCTGAGCGCGCCGGACAGGTGCATTGCACCTCGGGCAAGTTTTCTCTGCACGCGCGCAAAAAATACCCATGAGCATCCACGAAACCGCAGGCGACCCCGCCGGATTCATTTCGGACCTCGCTACACAGACTTTGGTCGGTGAAGGGAAGGAACAACGAGCATCGATCAGCCAACATCGTACGGGCCGGCCGTTGCGTGGTCTAGATCGACCAGCAACCGACAAACGAGACCATCGGGCGCGAAGTCAAGATCGACCTCGGCGTTCGGCAAGGCCCTCTCGATCAACTTCGTCCCAAAGCCTGCGCGTCCCGGCTTTCTAACACTTGGTCCGCCGCGCTCACGCCACTCTATGGCAAGGGCCTGCCCCGCGAGGTGGGGCGGGCGATCCCAGCTGATTTTCACCGCACCTATAGCTGACGACAACGCTCCGTGCTTACTGGCATTGGTAGCCAATTCATGAAAGATGACGTGCAAGGACAAGGCAATGTGCGGCTCCAATCTCACGTCAGGCCCGGACAGAAGGATGCAGTGGCGGTGCGACATCGCGTGCGGCCTGAGCGTGCGCTCCAGAAGCCATGCAAGTAACACCTGACGCTCTTGCGCGCCCTCAATCATCCGATAGGCGTTCGACAGGGCTGCGATTCGAGCCGAAAGTGCTAAACGAAGTTCGGAAGCAGTGTTCGCGTCAGTCGTATCGACGAAGCACAGAACGACGCTGAGGAGATTGCGCATTCGGTGCTGCAACTCCCTGACAACGAGCTCGAGCGTGTCGCTGCTCATTTGAACCGTCTGCCCATAACCCGCGTATCCAGTTTCGGTTTTGGCTGAGTATGTGTTAGTGCGCCTCATGTTCGGACCTACCGTCTGCCTTGACGTTGGGAGTTCAGCATCCGCGACATATCTTCAACTTCTTGTCGAGCTCCGCATCGAGGTCCTGCTGCTTCTGATTAAAATCGGTAATGCGTCTCTGCAACGCTTCAACAGCCTTTGAATTCGGCATAAAAGCGCTGCCGCGCGGCTGCACATGCACGCTCTCGGCCATACCTGGTTCAGTGGACGATGGGGGCGTGGAGACTGGGTCTGCGAGCGCGGAGAGAGGTATCGCAGCGAAGCTGATAAGAAGGGACGAGCGGAAATGCATAGCCTCACCTCGGTGCAGTTAGTTCGCGTGAATGCTCGCTCATTGTGCAGCACACCGGCCGATCCTGCTGTTCGTGGATTGCGGCAATTGAGGTTATATTGTTTGAATCATTCCTGTTGACCCTTGGGGCGGCCTATGGTGCCGCTTGCGGCGGTCTTTGCTCCGCTAGAACGACAGAGAAGAGTCCTGCATCGTCCGTCCAGTCGGCCACCGGCTTCCATCCCCCAGATTGCAAGAGGATGAAGGCCTCGCCTCGCCCGTACTTGAGGCTGTTTTCGGTGTGGATGGTCTCACCCTTCACCAAGAAGAAGGCGCGACCGTCAACATCGAACCGGACGTCTCGGATCGCCTCCAGATGCATTTCGATGCGAAATTCTGCATCGTTCCATCGTGCCACATGACGAAATGCGCCCAGTGGAATCGAGCCACCCAGCTCGCGGTTGATCCGATGCAGGAGGTTAAGATTGAACGCCGCCGTGAGTCCCTGCGGGTCGTCATACGCCGGCAGCAGAATCTCTTGACTCTTGATACGATCAATTCCTATGAGCAGCATGGATCCGGCGCCCAACGTCCCGGCCAAGGCCCGCAGCAAATCGACTGCTGCATGCACTGTCAGATTACCGATCGTCGAACCGGGAAAGAAGCCAAGGCGGGGACTCTTCGCAATCTGCTCTGGCAGTGCGAAGGGACGCGTAAAGTCCGCCTCGGTTGGATAGATCGGAATTGTTGGAAACGCACGCGACAGGCCTACCGTCGTTTCACGAAGAAACTCTCCGGAAATATCGATCGGAACATAGGCCGATGGCTCGATGTCTGCCAGCAATAGCCTCGTCTTTGCCGACGAGCCTGAACCGAACTCAACAAGGGCGCGGCCCGGCCCTGCGATGGCAGATATCGCCGGGAGCGCGGAAGCAAGAATCGAGCGCTCGGTTCGGGTTGGGTAGTATTCGGGCAACAGGGTGATCGCTTCAAACAGAGCCGACCCGCGATGGTCATAAAGCCACCTCGCTGGAATTGCCTTTGGGTTTCGAGTCAGCCCTTCAAAGACGTCATTGCGGAATGCGATCGTCGCGTCAGCCATCTCGGATGGCAATTCATTCTGGAGCGGGAACAACCTCAATTTCTACTCACCTTTGTCTTGGTCCGAAAGCCTCGCAATGTCTCGAGAGACCATTGCCGCCAGTTTTTTCATCCCGCGATGGATATTGATCTTGACGAGTTCGACTGACTGGCCGGTCGCACCGGACGCTCGGGCGATGCTGAAACCATTCAGCTTGACGAGGCGGATCACATTCTCTTGCGCGGGCTTCAGTCGGCCCAGCAACTGGTCGACTGCGACGACGCTGATTGCCGCGCTCTCGTGGTCTTCAATTGCAGTCTCTTCCTCTGGTGCGAGTGCCTTGTAGCGCGATGCGTCACGGACCCGATCGACCCACTTGTAGCGGGCAATGGCCGCTACCCAGGCGCCGAACGGCTTCGACGGCTCGAACGTGTGGCGCTTGGCGTGAATGGCCAAAAGCGCCTCCTGCCTTGCGTCGTCTGCAGCGCAATATGGGAGCCGCCGAGCGTAGTAGGCGCGCAACCACTGATTCAACTCGCGTAGCAATTGCTCATATGCTGCTTGATCTCCCGAGCGCCCAGCGAGCATCAGCTCGGACCATCGGCGCGAGCGATTTCTCCATCTGTCTCCGGATACCGCGCTGGACCGATCCAGGCTTGCGCGGGCGACGTTGCTTGGGGGCCGCCTGCCAAGCGACTGCACGGACATGCCTGCTACAGTATCGTGTTGCGAGAACGCGTTCATCGTCGAAAGCTCTTGTCGAGACACTCGAGCAGGACGCTCGTTTCAAACGGCTTTCTGATAAGGCAAAATGCGCCGATCGATCTTGCTTCCTCGTCCAGCTGCTTGTCCGGAAGACCGGTGATGAGGATCACCGGTGATCCTATCTCCTGTCGCTGGAGCTCCCGAACCAGGTTTAGCCCGCCCATACCCGGCATATGAACGTCCGCTATGATGCAATCAAAGCTCGAAAGCTCAGTGTAGCTCAGTAGGGCTTCAGCTCTGTCAAACGGTTCAGAACGAAATCCGACCGATCGCATCAAATCCACCAAGGACAGGCACAGGGCCTCGTCGTCATCGACGACTCCGACAAAAGGAACCTTCACCTGACTTACCCTCGCAAGACGCAATCATCACCGGCATGCGATCGCAACGAGGTCGATCGGCGCACAAGCCGCCTCCCCGTCGACCAGGCTATCGATATCGCGGCGTTCGACAATGGTTCGCGAGAGGCGCATGTTCGATGCCCCGTATAAGAGCTTTCCAGCAGCTCCGCGGAGGCTTGTTGCGCAGCTGAGCCTGGAGCATGCGGTCAGTTGATTTCCTCCACAATCTCACGGTTGGGATGCACAGACCCATACTTTGGTATGGGTTTTGCCGGCGCGGGGAACCAGGCGGGCATCGCATCAAGGCCCGCACGAGCGAGTTGTGCGCCGATGCTTTCAATGCAACAGCGCGTTCATTGCCCTGTCCTCGTGAACCGACGCCTGACAAGGTCAGCGTCGCGCCGCGTAACGAGCGATGAGTTGCTGGGCGACATCGGTGAGATCACTGCCAATGATTTGCGGCTGAGGACCAACTCCCATGAGTTCGTTGTCGGCCCGTCTGACAAAAGCGGCGCTCCAGCCTGCCGCTACTGCGCCTAGCGTGTCCCAGGCGTGGCAGGCGACCATGCAGAGCTGCGACGGCTGGACCGCCAGTTCACGCGCGACATGGTCGTAGGTTTGCGGCCACGGCTTGAAGAGCTTCACGCTGTCCACACTGAACAACCCTTCAAAAAACCCCGCGATTCCCCCGCGTTCGAGCTGGTGAGCTTGAACCTCGGCCAGGTTGTTCGTCAGTGTGAAGAGCCGAAAGCCGGCATTGCGCAGGCTCTCCAGTGCTCCCGGCACCTCCGGATAGGGCGGCATCGTAGAGAATTTTTGCCGAAATTCATCGCTATCCGCCCGCTCGAGCCTGACGCCCTGAGTATCCGCAAGCATTTTGAATGCGGCGGCGCCGATATCCGTAAACGGCACATACGAGCGCGCTGCCGTCAGGGCGAGCGAATACAGCACGAGGTTCGCAAACCAATGCCGCACATCGACTTTATCTTGGAATACTCGCTTGAAGACCGGCTCCACCGTCCGGATATCCAGTAGCGTTTCGTTGACATCGAAGACGATCAAAGGAAGGTCGGACATGGTGCAAGCTCCATCTTCGCTTCAACCGGTTCACCTGATCTGCGCAAATTCTGGCTGGATCAGTACACGGTGCCTGACGTCATTCGCGGCAGGGCACGGCTTGGTTACAGCGCGACATGAAAGACCGTCTGACACGGCGAAGGCTCGTTCACGCGGCAGTTACCGGCGCCCCAGATAGATTGCAATGTGCCGGTAACACGCATAGCAAGGTCGTCGAGTACACAAGGTCCAGGATGCGCTTCCGGCACCCCGCAGCCATCCCGGTGAACTGGTCGGCTGGCGGCTCGGGAACCTGAGGAGCCAGTTAGCTCCATACGATTATGGAAAGCCGGCAGATGAACGGCACTTTGGAAAACAAGGTAGCCTTCCCCGAAGTGGCCGATTTCAGAGTTCGCCGGATGCACGATTGTTCAACTACGAATGGAGACGCGGATCTCGAGATCTTGTGCGATGACGGAGCGCGTGTCCTTTGTCGCCAGTGGTCCCGAGACGATGAAGGCAAAGTCAGCAGTATCCTCGTCGTAAGAGCCACTCTGGAGCATCCTCCGGCCGAGGTCCTTGAACGCTTCGCCCACGAACTCGCTTTGCGCAGTGAGCTCGACCGTAGCTGGGCCGTGTGGCCCCTGGAATTGATCCGCAGCGGCGGCCGAACTCTATTGACGTTAGAAGATCCTGGCGGCGAAGCTCTGGAGCAATTGCTCATCGCGCCGATGAAGCTGGATCACTTTTTGGGGTTGGCTATCGCCATCACGACGGCCGTCGAATATCTCCATCGACGCAACCTGGTTCACAAGGACCTGAAGCCGGCAAACATTCTGGTGATTGGGGAGAATGAGGTCCGAATTGCCGGATTCGGCCTCGCATCTCGCGTGCTGCGAGAGCCACAGCAGTTTGAAGCAGCAGAGACCATCTCAGGAACGTTGGCCTATATGGCGCCCGAACAGACCGGTCGCATGAACCGGTCCATCGATTCCCGCAGCGACCTGTACGCACTTGGCGTGACATTCTACCGGATGCTCACGGGTTTACTGCCGTTCAACGCCGCCACTCCATTGGAATGGGCGCATTGCCATGTCGCAAGACTGGCAGTTCCGCCCCACGAGCTGACGAATCGCGTACCGGCAGCCGTATCGGCGATCATCATGAAGCTTCTCGCCAAGACGGCCGAGGACCGCTACCAGACCGCCGCCGGCCTCCGGAACGACCTCAATCACTGCCTTGCGGAGTGGGCCACGCACGGACGGATCGAGCAGTTCCCTCTCGCGCAATCGGATCGGTCGGACCATCTTCTGATTCCGGAAAGACTTTATGGCAGGGAGCACGAGATCGAGGCCTTGCTCGCTTCGTTCGATCGCGTCGCCCAAAGTGGCGTGCCAGAATTGGTCCTGGTGTCGGGCTCCTCCGGAGTGGGCAAGTCCGCGCTTGTCGACGAGATGCAGAAAGCGATAGCGCAGTCTCGAGGGCTGTTCGGGTCCGGCAAGTTCGATCAGCACAAGCGCGACGTACCCTACGCATCGCTCGCACAGGCATTCAGCGGGCTTATCAGGAACCTTCTTGCCAAGGAAGAAGCCGACCTTGCACCCTGGCGCAACGCATTGCGCGAAGCGCTTGGCCCGCTTGCTCAACTCATGGGCGATCTCGTGCCGGAGCTGCGCCTTCTCATTGGAGATCAACCATCTGTCCCCGATGCATCACCGCGAGATGCGCAACGGCGTTTTCAACTTCTCTTTGCCCGCTTTATCGGTGTGTTCTGCAAACCGGCCCACCCGCTCGTTCTCTTCCTGGATGACCTGCAATGGTCGGACATGGCCACGCTCGACCTGATCGAATATCTGCTGGCCCGGTCCGATCTGCAAAATCTACTCTTGATCGCCGCGTATCGTGACGGCGACGTCGAGATGGGACATCGGCTGGCCGCACGACTCGCCGAGATCCGGCAATCCGGCAAGAACGTTCAGGGCATCAATTTGCTTCCCCTCACCCGGGAATCTGTCGGGCAATTCGTGGCCGATGTGCTTCGCCGCGATCTGCCATTCGCTTTGCCAATCGCGGAAATTGTCTACGCGAAGACTCGCGGCAGCCCGCTCTTCTTTACCCAATTTCTACGAACACTGGCGGAAGAGAACCTGCTTCTATTCGATCACGCTGAGGGAGAGTGGCGCTGGGATCTTGCCGGCATCAAGGAGAAGAGCTACTCCGACAACGTTGCCGATCTAGTCGTCGGAAAGTTGAGCGGCTTGCGCGACGACGCTCGTGCCGCGTTGTTGGAGCTGGCGTGCCTGGGCAATGCCGCCGAGATCGAAACTCTCTGCCTTGTGCACGGCACGTCGGAGCAGGCTCTCCACTCGGACTTGAATGAGGCGACACGTCTCGAACTGGTCCGACGCCTCAACAATTCATATGCATTTGTGCACGATCGCGTCCACGAGGCGGCCTATGCGCTTGAACCGGACCTAGACAGGCGAGCCGCCTTGCATCTCCGGATCGGCATGGCTCTTGCCACACAGCTGACACAGGCCGAGCCGAGCGAACGGATCTATAGCGTAGCCAGCCAACTCAACCGCGGCGTCGCCGCTGCGAAGACCGGCGACGAGAGAAGCACGATCATTGCCATCAATCTCGCCGCAGGTCAGCGCGCGCGCGGTGCGACAGCTTACCATGCCGCCGTAGTTTACCTTGAGATGGCCCGCAGATTGATCGAGGAAAAACGGTCTGCGCAGCATAGCCAGATCGCCTTTTCGATCGGCCTGCTCCACGCTGAATGCAAGTTTCTCCTTGGCGATCTAACCACCGCAGAAGCAGAGTTACGGGCCTTGTCGCAGAGCTGGTCCGATGTTGTGCGGAGTGCGGAGGTCACGAGCCTTCGTGCGCAGCTGTACACCGCTGCGGGACAACTGGAGCCGGCGGTCGACGTCTGCCTGGCATTTCTCCGGAAGGTCGGAATTGACTGGCACCCTCATCCGACTCGCAGCCAAGTTGACGAAGATCGTCGACGATTGCGAGCTTTGGCCGAAAAATCGTCTGACGAAGAGCTTTGTACACTAGCGCCGATGGCCGATCCGGATCATCGCGCGATCATGCGCGTCTTGGCCGACCTCGTCACACCTGCGTTTCTCACGGATCGCAACCTATCCGACATCATGCTCATGGAGGCCACCCGGCTGACCCTCGAACACGGGATCAGCCCTGAATCGTGCTATCCGCTGACCGCCATATTCGGTGTGCTCGCGAGCGATTCGACCGACGCGGAACTTGCCTTTCGCCTCTCGCAGTTCGGCGCGTCTCTCGCTGAGACACGCTCGAAGACGGGGCTGAGCGGCCGTGCTCTTCTGGTATTTGGTCTGCATGTGACTCCATGGATCCGTCCCGTCCGATCCGGAAGATCATTCGTTCAGCGCGCCCTCGACATCTGTCTGACCACCGGAGATCTCGCCTTCGCGGCATATTCGCATCGGGGGCTTCTGGCGCTGGATCTATTCAGCGGCGAAGCACTTCCAGGCGTTCTGTTGCATGCCGAGCAGGCGCTGGGATTTGCGGAGGCCTTGGGTATCCGGTTGAATTCCGAATGCCTGGCGACGCAGCGGGCGCTCGCGCTCAGCCTGATGGGGCGTGATGCGGCTCTCGATTTGCGAAAGCCGAGTTCAATTGGCGCCCCGGCCACAACCGAGCCGTTGAGTTCGTTCTTCGACTATGTCGTGCGGGTCCAGCTCGCGGTTCTTGCCGGACGTAGCCATGACGCCATCGCTTTCGCTCGATGCGCAGACGAGTACGCGTGGTGCGCCAGAGCCTATTGTGAGTTCGCCGAGTACCGGTTCTATACAGGGCTTGCGCACTCCGCCGCCTATGACGAGGCGCCGGAAGAGGATCGAGAGCAACACGTCATTTGCCTTCGCGAACAATATCGCAAGCTGGTTGCATGGTCCGACCGCTGCCCGGCCAATTTCGCCGCCCGTTGCACGCTGATTGCCGCAGAGCTGGCGCGGATCGAAGGCCGCGAAATCGAAGCCGAAAGGCTGTACGAGGCAGCAATACAGTTGTCGCAAGAAGGTGGGTTCCTGCAGATCGAGGCTATTTCGGCAGAGCGCGCGGCTGCGTTCTACGAGATGCGTGGCATTCGTACGGTCGTACTGTCGTACGTCACGAATGCACGAGATTGCTATGCGCGCTGGGGCGCGAGCGCAAAGGTCTACCAGCTCGAGGAGCGCTATCCGAGCATCCGAGAAAAGGGACGTGTCGTCAACGCCGCCAATACTATCGGCACGCACGTCGAGCAGCTGGACCTGGCAACGGTTCTCAAGGTGTCCGAAGCCGTCTCGGGCGAGATCGCGCTGGATAAGCTCACCGAAACCCTATTGCGTTCGGCGATCGAACACGCCGCCGCAGAACGCGCCGTGCTGGTTCTGCCGCAAGGCACGGAACTGAGAGTTCGGGCGCAGGCAGCAATCGGCGACGGCTCTATCGCCTTTGACTTGGCAGATTTGCCCCTCTCTGGCGAGGCATTGCCGCTATCGATCGTACTTTACACGGCTCGTACGCAGGAAAGTGTCGTGCTTGACGACGCATCGACGAGCAGCGCGTTCGGTGGCGATCAATACATCCGACAGAAAGGTACTCGGTCGGTCCTGTGTGTCCCACTCGTCAAGCAAGGCAAGGCGGTAGCTTTTCTGTATCTCGAGAATAATCTTGCTTCGCGGGTCTTCACTCCCGGCCGGATCGCGATCCTCAGATTTCTTGCGTCCGAGGCCGCGACGTCGCTCGACAACGCCCGGCTGTACCGGGAGTTGCAGGAGCGGGAGCACCGATACCGAGAGGCGCAGATGGAGCTGGCTCACGCCAACCGTGTGGCGGTGATGGGGCAGCTGACTGCATCCATTGCCCATGAGGTTAACCAGCCAAACACGGCCGTCATTTCCAGCGCCCAAGCTGCATTGACCTGGCTGAATCACCAGCCGCCCGCACTGCAACAAGCGCGGAAGGCGCTGACGCGCGCTGTCGAGAACAGCATCAGGTCGAGCGAGGTCATTGGAAGAATTCGCGATATCGTGAAGAAAGCGCCTCCCAGGCGGGATGCCCTGGCAATCAATGACGCCATTGGTCAAGTCATCGAGCTCACGCAAGTCGAAGCGGCGAGAAACCGGGTCTCGATTCAGACCGAGTTTGCCGACGACCTGCCCAACATCATTGGGGATCGCGTCGAACTGCAGCAGGTAACTCTTAATCTGATCCTGAATGGGATCGAGGCAATGAGTGAGACAACGGAGGCCAGGCGAGATCTGCTTATCCGAACCGCGAAGGCGGAAGACAAAAGCGTACTGGTATCAATTGCGGATTCAGGGCCGGGATTGTCTGCGGAGGGCCTGGCCCGTCTCTTTGAACCTTTTTACACGACCAAGCCGGCTGGTCTTGGCGTTGGGCTGTCGATCTGCCGATCGATCATTCTTTCGCATGGGGGCCGGCTCTGGGCCGAAAATTGCGAAACCCGAGGAGCCATCTTTCAGTTCACCGTCCCTGTCGACGGCGGGCCGAGCTCGGAGCGTGGACTCGACGTGAGCTTCCCGCCGAGCGTTAGGACGCCAGTTGGCGGATGTGGTCCAGCACGGGCCGATAAAAGCGCGTCAATCCGCTCTCCTGATTAAATGTGGCTCATCGCATCATCTGCGGTCCTCGCTTCAACAACCTCAAGCCCCGTACCTCGAAGCTGCTAAGCTACGTCGAATCGAATGGACCATTCGTCCTCCACGAGCAAGACCCTCACCCGCTCCTTTTTTTGCTGCTCTTGGGGGACCATCGTCGGCTCCTCGGATGCTGGTTGAGCCAACCATGCAGAGGCGTGCAACGTTCCAAGCCATTAAGCGCCCGATTGCAAGCCGTAAGCGCCGGCAGGAACAATCTCGGCCCACCCAGATTTCCGATCAAGTCTGCCTGTAACGTTTGCGGCCGCGCCCCCGAATATTGGAGATTAGAGGAGCGACCGAGGCGAAACTGGCTGATTAGCTGGTGGTTGCCGTTGTGGGGGACTTATCCGGGGAGTAGGCTAAAATGAAGAGGCGGTTGGACGCTTCGCGGGTCTTCTCAAGAGGCGGCCGCCTGGCTCCGGAGTCCGGCAGATGAATGTGTCCTCGCCGATCCCCGCGGACGGAGGTGCCGGCCTCGAATTTCTGTGGGAAGACGGGGAGCGTGTCTTTTGCCGCGAATTTCGCACGGGCGCCGACGGCCACGTCAACAGTGTCCTGATCGTAAGGGCCGCTGCGGAGCACCCTCCCGCTGAGGTTCTCGACCGGCTCGCCCATGAATACGCCTTGCGCGACGAGCTCGACCGCTCTTGGGCCGTACGGCCACTTGAGCTGATCCGCGACTGCGGCAGAACCTTGCTGGTATTGGAAGATCTCGGCAACGAGACGCTTGAGCGGCAGCTCGACGCACCGATGGAGCTAGACCGCTTCCTGCGACTGGCTCTCGCCATCACCATCGCCGTCGACCGGCTCCATAGGCGGGGTCTGATCCATAAGGACCTGAAGCCCGCAAATCTTCTGGTGACCGGAGCCGACGAAATCAGGATCACCGGATTCGGCCTCGCATCGCGCCTGCCGCGCGAGCGACAGCAGCTCGAACCACCGGAGACTATCGCAGGCACGCTGGCCTATATGGCACCCGAGCAGACCGGCCGCATGAACCGGTCCGTCGATTCCCGCAGCGATCTGTACGCAATCGGTGTAACGTTCTACAGAATGCTCACGGGCGCACTGCCGTTCACCGCGGCCGATCCGATGGAATGGGTGCACTGCCACATCGCGAGACGAGCTATTCCGCCCGCAGAACGGCTCAACGATGTGCCTGACGCAGTGTCGGGGATCATTATGAAGCTTCTCGCCAAGACGGCCGAGGAGCGCTACCAGACCGCCGCTGGCCTCAGGAACGACCTCACGCATTGCCTCGCCGAATGGCAAATCCAAGGCCAGATTGATAACTTTACGCCCGGCGAAGCCGACCAGCCGGACCGCCTCCTGATTCCCGAGCGGCTATACGGCAGGAAAAACGAGATCGAGGCCTTGCTCGCTTCGTTTGACCGCGTCGCCCGGAGCGGAACGCCCGAGCTTCTTTTGATATCGGGCTATTCCGGCATCGGCAAGTCCGCCGTAGTCCACGAGTTGCACAGAGCTCTGGTCCCGCTCGGCGGTCTTTTCGCTTCGGGCAAGTTCGATCAGTACAAGCGTGACATCCCGTATGCGACGCTCGCGCAGGCCCTTCAAAACATCGTCCATCATCTCCTTGCAAAAGATGAGGCGGAACTCGCTTCGTGGCGCAACGTCATCAGCGAAGCACTGGCGCCTAACGGCCAGCTCATGGTTGATCTAATTCCCGAATTGAAACTGGTCATCGGCGATCAACCGCCCGTGCCGGAGGCTTCACCGCAAGACGCGCTGCGACGATTCAAGCTCGTCCTGCAACGATTCATCGGCGTGTTCGCGCAACCGGACCGACCGCTTGTGCTCTTCCTCGACGATCTACAGTGGCTGGATGCTGCGACCCTCGATCTGCTCGAGGAGTTGCTGATTCTATCTGATCTGCAACACCTCTTGCTGATCGGTGCTTATCGCAGCAATGAGATCGATGCCAACCACCCGTTAAGGCGCAAACTCGCCGCAATTCGCAGTGCGGGCTCGCTTGTCCAAACGCTAAGCCTGTCACCTCTCATTCGAGCCGATGTCAAGCATTTCATCGTGGATGCACTTCGCTCCGATCCGGTGCGCGCCGCGCCATTGGCGCAGCTGATCCATGAGAAGACAGGCGGCAATCCATTCTTCCTGATCCAGTTCCTGCATGCGCTCTCTGAAGAAGGGTTGCTGGCCTTCGATCATGAGGTCGGCCAGTGGCAGTGGGACCTGAAGCGTATCCATGCCAAGGGCTATACTGAGAACGTCGTCGATTTGATGCTTCGCAAGCTGAGCCGCCTGCCGAACGAAACACGGATGGCTTTGCAGACGCTTGCATGCCTCGGCAGCGGAGCCGACATCCCAACTCTGTCATTAATGCTCGGCAGATCGGAACAGCAGGTCCATTCGGATCTCATCGATGCGGCGCGCCTCGAGCTGATCGAGCGTCAGGATCGACGCTACAGGTTCGTGCACGACCGGGTACAAGAAGCCGCCTACGCACTTATTCCCGAGTCGGAGAGGCCGGCGTCGCATTTGCGAATCGGTCGGCTGCTAGTAGCACGCACGCCGCCCGAGCAGCGCGAAACGGCGATCTTCGATATCGTCAACCAGCTCAACCGCGGCCTGTCCCTTGTCGGCTCGCCTGGCGAGCGCGAGCAAATCGCCGAGCTCAACTTGATTGCCGGCCAACGCGCCAAGGCATCCTCGGCCTATAGCTCTGCGCTTGCGTATCTTTCCACCGGAGGCGGACTCTTGAGCGCCGATTGCTGGGCACGGCGACACGAGCTTGCTTTCACACTGGAAATGAATCAGGCCACCTGCGAGTTCCTGACCGGCGAACCAGCCGTCGCGGACGATCGTCTGGCTGCACTGGCGACGCGCGCAATCAATCCGCTCGAACAAGCCGCCGTCGCGTGCCTGCGCATGGATGTCTATACGACGCTTGGTCAATCCAGCCGAGCCGTCGAGGTCGGCCTGGGTTACTTGCGGCGGCTAGGGGTGCACTGGTCTCCCCACCCAACGGAAGCGGAGGCCCGCCGCGAGTATGATCTTATCTGGTCGGGCATTGGAGAGCGCAGTATCGAAGACCTCGTCAAGCTGCCCTTGATGAGCGACCCCGCCTCTCTTGCCACCATGGATGTTCTGACCAAACTCCTGCCGCCTGCCCTCTTCACTGATATGAACCTCCTTTCCCTCACGATCTGCAGGGCCGTCAATCTCGGCCTCGAATGGGGTCACAGCGACGGGTCGTGTGTTGCCTATGTACAGCTCGGAATGGTGGCCGGCCTGCAATTCGGCGACTACAAATCCGGCTTTCGCTTCGGAGAACTCGGCTATGAATTGGTCGAGCAACGCGGAATGGTTCGCTTCCAGGCTGCGACCTATCTAATATTTGGCGCACATGTCGTGCCGTGGACCAGACACTTCAGGGACGCTCGCGATCTCCTTCGCCGCGCTTTCGAAAGCGCGCACAGGAGCGGAGACCTAACCTATGCGGCATATAGCTGCAGCAATCTGAATGGCAATCTCTTCGAGTCAGGCGATCCACTCGTCGAAGTCCTAGGCGAGGCCGAGACGGGCCTCGCCTTCGCCCGGAAGATGGGGTTCGGGTTCATCGAGGATATCATCGCCGCGCAACTCGGACTGTTCCGGACCCTCCGCGGACTAACCCCGAGATTTGGCTCCTTCGACGACGAGCAGTTCCACGAGCTCCGGGTCGAAGAGCACTTCGCAGCCAATCCGAATTTGTGGCGCGCAGAATGCATTTACTGGATTCTCAAGCTTCGGGCCCGCTTCTTCGCTGGCGATCACGCGTCAGCGGTAGACATCCTTTCGAAGCTGCAGCGGCGGCGATGGACTCCACTGACACCAGCGGAGGCCGCTTCGTATCATTTTTATGGCGCGCTGTCTCTGGCTGCACTGCCGGAAGCGATTGCCGCCGAGCCCCGACACATCGACACTATAGCCGCGCATCACCGGCAGCTCCGGGCCTGGGCGGAGAATTGCCCGTACAATTTCGAGTCGTGCGCGGCGCTGGTCGGCGCCGAAATCGCCCGGCTGGAGGGGCGCGACTCCGGTGCAATGCCCCTCTACGAACACGCGATCCGTTCGGCCCGCACAAACGGACTCGTTGTGGAAGAGGGCCTCGCCTACGAACTGGCTGCGAACTTCTATGCGGCGCGCGAATATGGCGCGTTCGCCGATATTTACCGTCGGAGCGCGCGCGCCGCCTATGCCCGATGGGGAGCTGATGGCAAGGTACGGCAGATCGACAATATGTATCCGCACCTTGCGGAGAACGCGCGCGTGCTCATCGCCACCGATACGATCGGATCTCCGATCGAGCATCTGGACCTCGTGGCGGCCCTGAAAGTCTCGGAGGCCGTGTCCGGAGAGATCGTCCTCGAGAAGCTGATCGACATTTTGATGCGCGCGACGATCGAGCACGCCGGTGCAGAACGAGGATTGCTGATTTTGCAGCGGGACACGGAGCTGCGGATCCGTGCGGAAGCGACGACCCGGGGGGGTCCGATCAATGTCGATTTGTGCGATCGCCCGATCTCCCAGATGGAAATCCCGGAATCGCTCGTCCTGTACGCGGCCCGCACACAGGGGAGCGTCATTCTCGACGATGCCGCGGAAAGTGGAGCCTTCAGAGGCGATCGTTACATCCAGGTCAAGAGCTCCCGGTCGATTCTGATTATTCCGCTCACGAAGCAAGGCAGCTTGGTTGCTCTACTGTATCTTGAGAACAATCTTGCCAAGGCTGTGTTTACCCCGACCAAGGTCGCTCTTCTCAAATTTCTTGCGTCCGAGGCTGCGATGTCGCTCGACAATGCCCGTTTGTACCGGGAATTGCAGGAGCGCGAGCAGCGATACCGAGAAGCGCAGATGGAGCTGGCTCACGCCAACCGTGTCGCGATGATGGGGCAGCTGACTGCATCCATTGCCCATGAGGTGAACCAGCCAAACACAGCCGTCATCTCCAGTGCCCAGGCTGCATTGACCTGGCTGAATCACCGCCCCCCTGCGCTGCAGCAGGCGCGCAAGGCGCTGACGCGCGTTGTCGAGAATAGCATCCGGTCAAGCGAGGTCATCGGGCGAATTCGAGATATCGTGAAGAAGGCGCCTCACAGGCGGGATACCCTGGCGATCAATGACGTCATCGGTCAGGTCATCGAGCTCACCCAAGCCGAGGCGGCGAGAAACCGGGTCGCGATCCAGACTGAGTTTGCCGACCGGCTACCCAACGTCATCGGAGATCGCGTCGAACTGCAACAGGTAACGCTCAATCTAATCTTAAATGCCGTCGAGGCGATGACCGAGACAACAGAGGGTAAGCGAGAGCTGCTTATCAGAACTGCGAAGGCGGACGCCGAAAGCGTGGTGGTATCGATTGCGGATTCAGGACCGGGATTGTCTGCAGAGAGCCTGGCCCGTCTCTTCGAACCCTTCTATACGACCAAGCCTGCTGGTCTTGGCGTTGGGCTGTCGATATGCCGATCGATTATTCTTTCGCATGGCGGTCGACTGTGGGCGGACAGCAGTGAGACCCGAGGAGCCGTGTTTCAATTCACCATCCCGGTCGACGACGGACCGAGCATCAGCTAGAGAGCTCGGAAATCGCTGGTTGAACTTCCTCCCCGCGACGCCAAGCTATGTACTGACTTAGAGGCTGGCCGATCGATGTCCGGTCAGAACCTTGCAGCGGCCAAAAGAGCAACAATTTAAGGTCATCAACGCGCCAACACCCGGCGCCTGGCCGGACGATTTCGGCGAGCACCATACATCACTGTAAGGTCGGAAGGTTGGTGGAAGATGCTACACGCAAGGTGCGCGGCGGATGGGCCTCGCACCGCCGCTCAGCTTCCTCACACTGTGCAGCCTTCAGCAGCTGTTCGCCGCTTCGCAACTTCCTCCGGGCCCATGTGAAATGACGCGGCGGCCATAGTTGGAATCCGACGGCTCAGAAGATCGTCAAGCGAATGGGGCCGGTCCAACTAGAACGCGCTGCCCGGATCGACAGGCAAGGTGAAGTTAAAAATCGCGCCGCGACCGTTATCGGAGGTCACCGATATCTCTCCTTTATGCGCCCCGATGATCGACCGGCAGATCGCCAGCCCCATGCCCATGCCGTCTGCCTTGGTCGTAAACATTGGGTTGAATATTCGATCCTCGGCGCCTGGCTCGAGTCCGCTCCCCGTGTCTTGCACTGACACCATCACATATCTGGACTGATAGACGTGGGACTTTATGGAGAGCAAGCGCTCCCCAACCTCGGTTGCCATGGAGTCAATTGCATTCGCAATCAAATTTACCAGCACCTGCTGGAGCTGAATCTGCTCGCCACGGATTCTCGGCAGTCCTTCGTTGAGGTCGGCTTGAACGGTGATCCGATTTGTTCGCAGTTTGTCGCCGATGACTGTCAAGGCTCCCTGGATCACATCGTTTATATCAAGGAAAGTGCGGGGCCGTACGCCCATCTTGAAATGCGTCCGGATATTTTCGATCACGGCATCCGCACGGCTTCCTGCGGTTACGACGCGCCGCAAAGCGTCTTTGGCACGATCGAGCTCAGGCTCGCTGCGATCAAGCCAATTTAATCCGGCGGTTGCACTAGCTGTTATCGTTGTCAGTGGCTGTTTGATTTCGTGGGCAATTGTTGCCGAAACGGCATCGCCAGTCATCAGCCGCGCCTCACGTTCGCGGCGCTGCGCCAGCACGGCGCGGAGCAGTTGTGCGTAAAGCGTCGCTATCTCATGCAATAGCACAAAGAGCACAAGAACGCTCGACACGAAGCCGAAGACGCGGCCAGCATACCAACCGGCGCTGAACCGGGCCAGACCCGGAAACGAGACCAGATAGATCTCGATTGCATAGGCACAAACAACTGCTATCAACCACAGATCGAGTACCGAACGCTGGCGTATCCAGAGCAACGTTAGCGCAACTACATTCAATAGGATTAGAGAACTGGCAAGATAAAGCGCGAAGGTGGAAAAATGGATTGGGTCGAGCATGATGCGGGGCAAGTATGCATCATTAACTGTGACGAGAGTCGTCACGGTACACACAACGGCCAACGTTATCACAACGCTCGAAACAATCGTCATAGCCCCTGACCCCTCCCACGAGCGTCCGGGAGAATTGTCGCCCTCGATCAGGGTGTACGCGATGACGAACGTGGGAAAACCGGCGTACCTCAAAGCGTTAAGCCAATCTGTGCTCTGTAACCCCGCGCCGAGCAGGCCAACTGGCGCGAACGCCCCCGGAAACACCAGCATCCAGGGGATAAGCATGAGCCCCGTGAAGAGATATCCGGTCGCGATTACAAGAAGGGCATACGAACGCAGGATGGCGAATTGGTTGAACAGCAGGACCGCGGTAATTATGTCATTCACGAACATCGCCGTCCCGTAGGCTGGGACGAAGGCGTCGATCTGGCGCAGTTGGATGCTCGATAGCTCTCCTGCCAGGATGAAAAGCGAGCTAAGGAAAGCGAAGATTATCGCAAGGGCAAGCCGCTTCTGCGTCCGTCCCGGTGGCAAGGTCGAAAGGGTGAACGGCTGGTCCTCTTGCACAACCGTATCCGGCTTCATCATTGGAGCCACTCCTTGAGCAGCTAGAACGCGCAGCACGAAACAGCAAAATTGTCGCCCACTACCCTGCCTTCGCTTCAACCCGCTTCAATCGCGCAATGGCTCGGCTCTCATGAGTCCAGGTTCTAAGCATCTGAATGCTTTGCACGCCTCCACTCGCCGGGTGTTAGCCCGACTTTTCGCAAAAACACGCGATTGAGGTGGCTCTGATCCGCAAAGCCGCACTCCAACGCGATTTCGCTGATCGATTTTTTCCCGTTTAGCAGATGCCTGGCACGGTCTATCCGTTGCTCAACAAGCCACTGGTGCGGCGACGTTCCCAGCGTCCTCTTGAAGGCACGCGAAAATTGCCCGGCGGACAGTCCACATGCCTGCGCCAGCTCGGCTACCGAGCGGTCCGCACCGACATCGTCGAGAAGCAGCTCCCTGATCCGAGCCACCTCGTTATCGGACAGCTTTGGGCCGACTGCGTTGCCACTTGGATTCAGGCCGCAATAGGCGACGAGCAGGCGCGAGCGCAGCGCCGAGAACACGTGGTCGACGAACAACATTGGAATTTCGACCGGGCTATCCAATGCCGGCAGCACGGCCCGGGCAAGCGACGTCGCGACATCATCCCTGTACTCTCGCTCGACATCGTAGTTGAAGCCCGAGAAAGTAGAACCAAGCTCGCGTGCAGTCTCGTCGAAGGCAAGATCAGGGATGAAGAAGTTCAACGCCTCGAACGGCGCCATATTGTCTCCTTCCCAATGATAGCGCATGTCGAAAAGAGAAATCGCTCCTGCTCGCATCGCCGGTCGCATCGCGTGATGGCCGTCTTTCCAGACATCTTGCGCCTCGGGATGATCCGTAAGATATACGGTCACCATGTACATATTCTCGCGGAGATGCATTGAAGTCATCTCCGATCCCTGTCGACGCCTGAGCGTGTGCACGGCGTTAAGGCCGGCTTTGGCAAACTTCGCGCCAGCGACCTCTCGAACCAGGCAGATGCCGTCCTTAGGGTCGGACAAGAAGTCCGACGGCTTCTCTTCCACCATCCTCCTTCGACTTCTCACGCTCTGCTCCGCTTGCTGATGGAGATCCGTCCGCTAACTCATGACTCCCGCTTCGTTAAGAGACGTCTTGACGGTCATTGGAATGAAGCCGGTCATCGCGCCGATCAGATTCATCCAAAGCGAACGTCAGGTCTTTTCAAGAACTATGAAGTCGCCTGCCGTACGATATCTCCAGAAGGCGAATGGGTCACCAGCATCCCGCATGCTGCATCGCGACAACGAAGCGGTGGGTGCTGAACGGCCATTCGAAGCCACGGTTGCGGAGCGTCGGGATGGATTTCTTCGAACCAAGGACGGCGGGCAATCATTCCTTTGATGGAACCGGTCTCGGAAACGATCGTCAAATGCGGCTGGCGCACCTCGGGGAACTCGCTGGAACAATCATTCATGAGGTCACTCAGCCTCTCGGAGCCGTCATTTCCAGCGCCGACGCCGCTTTACGCTGGCTCGACCGCGAAACGCCCAACATCGCTTGTGCTGTGAAGTCCATCCAGCGCATCCGCGTCACGGTCGGCCGATGCGGGCGGACCATCGCGGAGTTGCAGCAATTATCGGCCAACATTTTGACCGACCTTATGGAGCAGTCTCTGAATGCCATAGTCGACGAAGCGCTTGCCTTATCTGAACCCCAGATCGCCCTCGCAGAGATCGTAACGAACATCAGCTTTGATCCTGATCGCCCGGTGACAAAGGCGAACAGGGATCTGCTCCTTCAGGTGATGTTGAATATCATTCAGAACGCGATCGACAGCCTGCATCACGTTACGGATCGCCAAAGAACGTTGAGCGTTCGAACGTTTACCTCGTCGAACTCCGTCGTGCTCGAAATCGAAGACAATGGCGTTGGCCTTCCTGACGGGACAACAGACATTTTCAATCCCCTCTACACTACAAAGGAGGGCGGGCTGGGCCTCGGCCTCGCGTTATGCCGGCGCGTGGTGGTTGCTCATGGCGGGGCTATCCAGGTAAGGCCGAACGCCGACTGGGGGGCGACACTAGTCGTAACTCTGCCGCGAGTGGAACCTTAGTTGCCGCCACACCTCTCGGGCCAAGTCAGCGAAATCGCCGAGCAGCACCGCCTGAAGGCCCCGTAAAAAATATCGCGTTGCCTGTAACTCCGGCCCCTTTGCGCCCGAAATAGCCGGACGAGACCGGATTGGCCTGAACAGGCGGTCCTTTGACGAAAACGAGGAGGCAGATGTGGGACTATCCTGGCAACAAGGCCCGCTTTCAGGCGGCGCGGTTGGACGCTTTCTCGTCCCCGAGCCCCTGCCCAAACGGCTTTTGTACATTGAGCCGCTGCGCCGTCGCATGCGCGTGCGCTTGGGCGAAAGCTGGATCGCAGATAGCGAGCGGTGCCTCCTGCTCTTCGAACCAGGTCGCTACCCCGTAGCGTATTTTCCTGAGGCCGATGTGTCGCAACAGCTCATGCAGCGAACCGAGCATATCACTCAACACGCCGACCTCGGCCCCACGTCCTGGTACAGCGTTCAAGCAGACGAGCAGCGCATCGCGGCGCGGGGAGCATGGCAGCACACCAATCTGCCCGCCTATGCGAGCGATTTGCGGGGTCATATCGCTTTCGCCTGGCGTGCCATGGATGCGTTCTATGAGGAAGATGAACGCATCGTCGGTCATGCCGCCGATCCCTATCACCGCATCGACATCCGCCAAACCTCTCGCAATCTCGTGGTCAATCATGAGGGCCGGATCATTGCCGATACAAAGCGACCGCTGGTGCTTTACGAGTCCGGTTTCGCGCCCCGCTGGTACGTTTCACGTTCCGATATAGATGAGTCCGCCCTCACCCCAGTGAAACTCCAGACTTTCTGTCCATACAAGGGTCTCTGCAGCTATTATTCCATCGGCGACGCGCGCCAGGCGGCATGGTCCTACCCCGAGGCCTATTCCGAAGTCGGTCGCATCTCGAATTTTGTATCGTTCGAACCAGATATCGTGACGGTTCTTCTCGATGGCAACCAGATACGTCTCGAGCGGGGCCAGTCGGTCGTTCCACATGGGCCCGACCGGAATCTCGACGTTGCCGAGATAGTCCGCGAACCTGGCGCCTGAAAGCCAGTCCACGGCTCATAAGCGGCAAGAAGAACTGCTCGCCAACAGAGAGCTGCATATGGCGCATCTTGTGTCAGTAAACGTTGGGTTTCCGCGCGAAATCGCGTGGAAGGGCCGCACGGTACGCACGGGCATTTGGAAAACCCCTGTGCGCGGTCGCTGTCGGGTTGGCCGGCTCAATCTAGAGGGAGATGGGCAAGGCGATCTTAGCGGGCACGGCGGTGAGCAGCGGGCAATCTTCGTCTACCAAATCGAGTCATACCGCTACTGGCAGATGCAACTGGGCCGCACCGACTTCGTACATGGACAATTCGGCGACAATTTCACCATCGCAGGGCTACCCGACGATAGCGTTTGCATAGGCGATCGCTATCGAATTGGCAGCGCCGTCTTCGAGGTCACTCAACCGCGCGTCACCTGCTACCGCGTCGGCATCCGGACCAACGAGCCGAAGATGCCTGCCCTTCTGACATCCAGTGGACGGCCGGGATTCTATTTCCGTGTCCTGAGTGAAGGCGAAGTTGGTGTCGGCGATCAAATCGTACAGGTTGGTGAAGCGTCCGAACGGATGACCGTCGCCGAAATCAGCGCGCTGCTCTACTCTCCAGATCACCCGCGTGATCGGCTGGAGCGGGCATTGAGGATCGAGGCACTTTCGCCGGGATGGCGCTCGTCGTTTGAAGCATTGCTTCAGAGCCAAATGGCAGGTGCGGGAGGGAGCGGCAATGCAGGTCTTGCTCCGGCGACCGCTGCTAGTTCGACCGCGCCTGGATTTTTCTCGCTCTTGGTTGCCGCGATCGATCGGGAGACCGTGGACGTCCTCTCTCTTTCCCTTCAGCATCCGCATCGCGAGCCGTTGCCTCTTCCGCTCCCAGGCCAATACGTGGTCGTGCGCCTTCCGCGCTCCGATGGCCCGCCGCTCGTTCGCAGCTATTCGCTCTCCGGTCCTCAATCGACCGAGAGCTATCGGATCAGTGTGAAGATCGAGCCGAATGGAGCCGCTGGAGACTACCTGAAGAGGGCTCTCCAGACCGGCGATGTTCTCGAAGTCAGCTTCCCCCGCGGAGGCTTCATCCTGCAATCCCGAGAGCGGCCAGTCGTACTCCTCAGCGCGGGCATCGGGGCAACGCCCGTTCTCGCAATGTTACACGCGCTTGCAGCGACCCACTCCGCCCGGCAGGTATTCTGGCTGCATGCCGCGCGCGACGGGCAGCATCATCCATTCGCCGGCGAAGTCCGCCGGCTCGTGCTTGGCCTCGCCCGGGGCCGCAGCTTCATCTGCTACAGCAGACCGGCTCCGCGCGACAGGCTCGGCGAAGATTTCGATGCTCCAGGCCGATTGTCGCAATCGACATTCAAGGAAGTCGGAATCCCGCACGAAGCGGATGTCTACCTCTGTGGGCCGGCCCGTTTCATGGCAGACATGAAGCAGGCGCTTGCAACGTTCGGCATAGGACCCGATCGGATTCAAGTCGAAGTCTTCAATGGCGGCGAGCCAATGATGCCTGGGATCGTCAACGCAGTTCCCCGAGCTCCTCATCTGCCCAGTGATGCCCCCGGCGGTGGTCCATTAATATCCTTCGCGCGAAGCGGCATCGCCGTCCATTGGAAGCCGTCCTCTTACGGGAGCCTTCTGGAGCTGGCCGAAGCGTGTGACGTTCCGGTCCGCTGGTCATGTCGGACTGGCGTTTGCCACAACTGCGAAAGCGGCCTGATTTCAGGCGCAGTGGCCTATAATCCACTTCCGCTCGACATGCCGGCCGACGGCAATCTCCTGATTTGCTGCTCACAGCCTATACGAGACGTCGTCATCGATTTGTAGGTCGCAGGCGATGCAATCAATGAGGTCCTTATGAAGTTCTCGGTCGAAGTGATCACCGTTCCCGTGAGAGATGTCGATCGGGCACTGAGATTCTATGTCGATCAGGTCGGCTTTGCCCTCGACGTCGATTACCGCCCCAACGACGCATTCCGCGTCGTGCAGCTCACGCCTCCTGGCTCGAGCTGCTCGATCCAGATTGGTAAGGGGATCACCAACGCGCCCGTCGGCTCGCTCCGTGGCACTTGTCTCGTCGTCACGGATCTGGAGACCGCGCACCGCCACCTGCTGGGGCGCGGCGTCCAGGTCAGCGATATCAGGCACAAGACGCCGACCGGCGCATGGGACGGTGGCTTCGCGCCGGGCCTGGATCCCGCGCGCGGGGACTACGCCAGTTTCGCTGATTTTTTGGACCCGGACGGCAACGGCTGGGTGCTCCAGGAACGGGGCTACCGCGCGGCTTGAGGCGTGCGCCGCTGGACATCGCCATTCCATGTAGGCGACCGCTCCGGCCCACCCCAACGAGCCTCCGCCCGCAGCACGAAGAGCATCTGGCCTGGAAGACTGGCCGTGTCGACCGGACCGGCCCTCTGAGCTGGCCGGTTTTCGTCCGAACGAATCGGTCATCTGCGAGTACCCAATCTACCTGCTACGCTGGCCTCACATTCAATCACTGCCGCAATAAGGCCGTGTCGACACCGGGCGGAGCAGCTCCACCAATGGCTATGAGACGAACGAGCACATCTTAGAGATCGCCCGGCATTCGGTCTTTGGCGTGCATGACTATCGTAGCTCCCACGGAGCCGCTCATCACGAGCCTCCACCAAGGGAGTTCCGCCATGACCCAGATGTCGATCCAAACACGTTCGAGCCACCCTGTCCTTGCAGGAATTCTTCTCCTTGCCTTGCTGTCCCCCACATACGCATCCGATCGGAGCACCTCTCTCGAAACCCTTCACGGGCTGCAGGGACGCGCAGCCGAGCAACTGGCTTCGGTCGAATTGACATCGCATCGGCCGTGGCTCGCGCCGGTTGGCCATCACCAGCCGAGGCGCGACGACGCACCTCATTCAGGCACTTTGTCAGCGTTGGAACGTGAGCAACAACAGCGCGATCAGATACTGGACCGCAAGCTGATCATCTGCCGCGGATGTTGAGGTGGCCAACCATCTCAAGCACCTGCTGAGGTGCTTCCAATATCCGACATCACCTCTGCGCTCTTCGTCAGCTCCAGTTCGTCAGCCGTCGCCGATATTTGCGCTGCCTTCCGCCATTGCGCAGGCGTGATCCCCATGTGGCTCTTGAAAGCCCGCTGGAATGCTGCCTCGGACAGATATCCGGCTGCTTCCGCCACCGCTCCCGTCGAGATCGACGATTTCCTCAATTCGTTCGCTGCCAATGTCATGCGGATGTCGGTCAGCAGATCGCTTGGGGAACGACCAAGCTTCTCCTGAAACTGGCGCGCGAGTGTGGCACGCGACATGTTGGCGAGCTGTGCGAAGTCCGGAAGCGTCCATGCGCGCGCCGGCTCGTTGAACATAGCGGCGACCACGGGCGCCAGGCGAGGATGTCCCGCGAGCGCAAGCAGCCCCCGAGACATATCCCCGGTCTCGCTGGCAAGGCGCAACACGAGCGCGAACATCGCAGTCGACAGCGCATTCAACATCGCGCGGCCTCCCAGTCGATCACTTGCCGTTTCGCCGCGCATCAAGGCAACGAGGCCCGCGAGTTGCCCCGCAGTCCCTTGCTCTCCATCCGTCGCGCCGGCGCTGACGACCAGCACAGGCGGCAGATAATTTCGCAGCAACCTGTCGTGCGGCGGGGCGATCGAAAAGTGTCCGCACAACAGATCGAGTCGCTGGTCGGAGCCGGGATTCTCGCTGATCATGAAATTGAGCGACGCGCGATTGCGCACCTTCAGCGGCGCGTCGCCGCTGCCATCATGCATGATGTGCCGCGGGTTGCCCGGAAGCAGCACGATGTCGCCAGCCTTGAGGTGCAGCGGCCGGCCACTGGCCGGATCGTCCAGCACCGCCGAGCCTGCCAAAACGGCATGGTACGGGATCTCATTGACATTGCCCGGCCCCTGCTCGATCCGCCAAGGCGCCCCATAGGAGCAACGCAGGTCCAAACGACCGTGGACTGGCATCATCTCGAACAGCCGGCTCAACCAATCCATCCAAACCCCTCACGACACCCTATTGAGACGAACAAGCATATATTCGAGCCATATTGGCATTCAACATCTCATTTTGGGACCCTATTGTGACTCCGCAATCATTCACCGGCCAATAAGGAGTGCCACCATGTCCCGCCTTTCCATCCCGAACCTCGACGCTGACGCCGGCCCGTCTGGCCAGCTCTATGCCCAAATCAAGAAGGCCATCGGCAGCGTGCCGAATACGTTCGCGGCCATTGCCGCCCATGGCCCTGCGGCACTTAAGGCCGTCCTCGCTGCCGATACGGTCTTGGCGTCCGGCAGCCTGAACAAGTCCGACAGGGAGATCATCAAGCTCATCATCAGCGAAGCCGCCGGCTGTGACTACTGTGTCGCCGCCCACAGCCATCTCGGGTCGCTCGTCGGCGTTACGCAGGAGGTGCTGAAGCAGGTGCGCGACGGTAAGCCGACGGGCGATGCCCGGCGTGACGCGTTGGTCACGTTCGTGCGCAAGCTCGCGCGCACCAGCGGCACCATCAGCGACCAGGATTATCTCGCGATCAAGGCCGCTGGCTACAGCGATGCGCAGCTCGTCGAGATCAGCCTTGCCTTTGCAACCACCGTCTTCACCAACGTCTTCAATCGTATCAACGATACCGAGATCGACTTTCCGGCAGTGGCGTAGCGCAACTGCGGCGCATCGTCATCTCGAATCAGGAATCAGGATCATGACTACGCTTGCCAATACCAAATTCGCCCAAAGCCCCGCTCTTCGTATCCTGCATGGATCCGGCTTACTCGCTGTGGATCTCGATTATCACATCGTTCGCGCCTCCATGGTGATCATGTTCTTCTTCTTCGGCTACCAGAAGTGGCTTCCGTATGAATTCGAGAGACTGGTCCCCTTCATTGGCAACGGTCCGCTGATCTGGTGGCTTTATCCCGTGTTCGGCCACGCGGGCGCCAGCTACTTCCTGGGCGTGTCGGAATGGACGTTTGGCGCGCTGCTGCTCGCGGGCTTCTGGAGCAAGCGGCTTGGCGTTCTCGGGGCACTCGGCTCGACCGGCACGTTCGTCGCAACTGTCACCATCATTCCTTTCATGCCGGAGGGCTGGGATATTGCGGCAGGAGGCTTTCCAGCGATGACCGGCAATGTGCCTTTCCTGATGAAGGACGTCGTCCTGCTCGCAGTCTCCTTCTATCTGTTGAGACAAGATCTAGTTCGACTGGCACGTCGATAGCCATCACGCCGACCCTGATCGGTCACCAGCGAGCACGCTGGCTCGCCGGTGACGCACGAAGCTCGTGTCGAGATCACCGCTTCCAGCGAAGCTCCGCGGTGGCCGGTGTTCGAGCAACCCATACTTCAGTATGCGTTACTGCATCATAATCGCTAGGTTGTGAGCCGCCGTTTCAAGGGGCACCGTGAGACACGGCACTGCATTCGACGAGACCTTCGGCGAGCCAAGATCCAACCTAGAGGGTTCTCGCGTTCCGTTGAGTTGCCGATCGGAAGCGCCATGGTCTCGCGTTGGGGCACGCCGTCAAAATATTTGTCGCTCAAGGACAGCACAACCAGACGAGGCGTACCATGAACACGGGTCAAAAGGTTGTCGTCGTCACTGGAGCTTCGGGAGGCCTGGGCGAGGCAATCGTCGATGGGTATCGAAGCCGCAATTATTGCATTGTCGCGACTTCTCGGTCGATTGCACCGTCCCGCGATCCGAACTGCCTGGCAATTCGCGCCGATATCGCAGATCCGGAAACCGGACGACGCGTCATCGAATCCGCTATCGAGCGGTTCGGACGTGTCGACACGCTGATCAACAATGCCGGCATCTTTATTCCCGGTCCGTTCGAGACCTACACCGAGCAAAACTACAGAGACGTTCTCGCGACCAATCTGAACGGCTTCTTCTTCATTACCCAGCACGCCATCAAGGCAATGCTGCAGCAGAAGAGCGGACACGTCGTTCAGATCACGACGACCCTGGTCGAATACGCTAACTCGAATGTTCCTGCCGTTCTGGCGTCGCTAACCAAGGGCGGCCTTGCCGCTGCGACGCGGGGTCTCGCAATCGAATACGCCACCCGCGGCATTCGGGTAAATGCTGTAGCTCCCGGCATGATCAAGACGCCGCTTCACGCTCCCGAGACATACGAAGCCGTGGCGTCGTTGCACCCTATCAAGCGCATGGGTGAACCCGAGGATATCGCGCAGGCGATCCTCTACTTGGAAGACGCGAAATTCGTAACCGGAGAAACCATTCACGTCGATGGTGGCCAAATCGCAGGTCATTGACCGCGAGCACCACTGCATTTGGCGATCGCATCCTATCCCCTGGTGTCGCACCATCATGGTGCGGCTCCTCATTCATTCGTCAACAGGAGAAAACACGCCATGAACTTCATTATCGACACGCTCGGCCGTTCAGTGCTGCTACGGCGCGATCTCGATTACCATCTGCTCCGCACATCGATGGTGATCATCTTTGCGTGGTTCGGATATGACAAATGGTTCGATTCCGAGATCAGAGGTCTCGTGCCATTGATCACCCACGGCCCATTTATCTTCTGGACGATCCCGGTCCTGGGTATCGGTGGCACGAGTGTTCTTCTGGGAGCTTCAGAATGGACCTTCGGTTCGCTATTGCTCCTGGGATTTTGGAATAAGAAGCTGGGCGTGCTTGGCGCACTCGGTTCTTGCTGCACCTTCATTGCAACCGTTACGATCTTCCCATTCGCGCCAGACGCCTGGGATGCCGGCGCCGGAGGGTTCCCGGCCATGGGAATGGTCGCAGCTTTCCTCCTGAAGGATCTCGTCTTGCTGACCGTCTCTGTTTATCTGCTGAAGCAGGATGTCGAGCGGGTTATCGCGGCACGCGACAAAACGACATTGTCCCGAGGGCGTAGCGTTCTGTCCGCTACGAGCTAAGAAGTTCGAAATCAAGATCCCTCCCGACATCGTAGCAACGATGACGACATGCATCGACCGATTTGGAACACGATGAGAAAAAGGACAATCGCATGATATCCGCAGCATTTCCGTATGTGAAAAAGCGACAGCGGGTTCTGAATCGGGAGATGGCTTATGTGGAGGTTGGAGAGGGCGATCCCATCTTACTGCTACACGGCAATCCAACCTCCTCGTACCTCTGGCGCAACGTATTGCCACATGTCGAGCCGCTCGGCCGCTGCATTGCTCCCGACCTGATTGGCATGGGCGATTCAGACAAATTGCCCGACAGTGGCCCGAATTCGTATCGCTTCGTTGAGCACCGCCGTTACCTTGATGCCTTGCTCGACGCTCTGGATGTGCGCGAGCGCGTCACCCTGGTTCTTCATGACTGGGGCTCTGCTCTCGGCTTCGACTGGGCCAACCGCCATCGGGAATCGGTGAGGGGAATTGCATTCATGGAGGCGATCGTAGCGCCCCAAGGCGACGATCATTGGGACAAGATGGGCATGCGCTCGGCCCTGGAGGCCCTTCGTTCGGATGCCGGCGAAACGATGGTCCTGCAGAACAATTATTTCATTGAGCAGATCCTGCCGAACGCCATCATCCGGAAGCTCTCGGCTGAGGAAATGGCGCACTATCGGAGGCCATTCCTGGAGCCCGGGGAGGGACGACGTCCAACATTGACCTGGCCCCGGCAGATACCGATCGAGGGCGATCCAGCCGATGTGGTCGCGATCGCCACTGATTATGCGAACTGGCTGGGTACGACCGATGTACCGAAACTCTTCCTGAAGGCAGAGCCGGGTGCCATTCTTGACAATCATAGACTGGTCAACCTCGTGCGCAGTTGGCCGGCTGTGACTGAGCGGAGCGTGGCGGGAATCCATTTCGTTCAGGAGGACTCGCCCGACGAGATCGGACACGCGATTGTCGACTGGATGAACACGCTCGCCTAGCTAAGGAGTGCCACGTTGCTCTGAGGATGGCGATCAAGAGCAATTCATCTATTTGTTGATCGGCGCCTCGGATCAATCCCAACAGTAGCGGCACGCGGTCGGTCCGCGAGCAAGGTGTTGAGCGGCCTGGTCGCGCAACGCCTTGGCGGCAATATTATGGGCGCCAAAGGATTCCCGCGGGCGCAAGAGACTGAGGTAGGAAACACGGCGAACCCTATCAGCTGACACGGTCTCGGCCGGTACCGACGAACCTCGTGCCCACTTCATTAGAATGCGAGCTGGGTACGCATTGCTACCGCGTCAAACGTCGCCCCCCGATCTGCCGTCGAAGTCGGCGATTGTTGCCTGGCGACGTCGCCGTGCAGATAGTCCAGCATGAGACGAAGATTGCCGTTGATGTACCAGTTCAAGGCCGCCGTATAGACGGTCTGCCGACCACCTGCGACCCCGGCTGCGTTCGCCAACCCGTCGTTGAGATCGATTGTTGAAACGCGACCCGCGACTTCCCAGGCGCCCCAGCCGCCGCTCCGCATTGAGAACGGATCCGCCGGTTTGATGCCGTTGTATGAGCCGGTCGATGCATTGTAGGTACGGGTCTCGCCGGTCAACACGTAACTTGCCTGGGCATAACCACCTTGAAAATGCAAACTCGGAGCACCGATCGGTGGCAATCCCGTCGACGCGCTGCGATCGACATTGTACCAGTAGTACTCGCCCTGGAAGTAGAGCGACCCATAGCTCGCAGCCGCTTCCGCACCGTAGACCTGTGCACCCGAGGCGTTGGCAATTGCGCCGGTCGAAATCAGCGCTGTTGGATCGATCCGAAGTTCAGGACGGTCACTGAACGAAACCGTTTGCGCGTTGGTCACGAGATTGCGCGACGGCTGAACGAGCCACTCGGCATTGGCGCCAAGGTGTAAGGAGTAGTTGTTGCCGTTGATGAGCTGGCCCGCAACGCGCGCCACAGCACCAAACTGCTCGGTGGCCCCCGCAGGCGTGACGCTCGAGGCCGAATGGATGGAACCTGTGGTCGGACCGGTCACATAGCCACCAACCCAGAACGAGTCGTTCCACCAGCGTGTCCCGAAAGTCGAACGAAAATCGCCGGCAGCCACGTTGACCGCGATGACCTGGGCTGATGAGCGTTCCATAAACGTGATGTCGTTCGAGCTGGTGGCCTCGTCGATCGTCCAGGGGATGTCCATAATGCCGCCTTCGATCGCCATCTTGCCTCCGAACGGCTTGAGCCCCGTGTAGCTCAGGTAGGCGTTCTCCAGCCCAGAGAGTCCCCCGCCGGGGAGAGATCCCGCCGCCGCGCCGCCGAAGCCATCTGAGGAACCGCCGAAGTCGTAGACCAGAGCAAAATTCCAGTCGCCGAAGAACTTGCCTGCGAGACCGATGCGCGCGCGGCGGACATTCTCGCCGGAATTCAGTCGTTGCGGGGAGGTCGCCGCGGTATTGGGATGATAATCGTAGCCACCCACGTCCCAGTGGACGCGGCCCGTAATACCGACACAGTTCTCGCCATCGTCGGTGCAGATGGTCGGTCGGTTGCTCGGCATCGACACCAGCGCGCCCGCCGCCAGCGGCGGCGCTTTCGCAGCGCTTTCTCCGTTAGAGGTCGTTAACGCGGCTCTTGCTTGTGAATTTGCCGCAACCTTTGACTTTGTGGCCGCCGCTGGGCTCCCCTGTTGCAGCTTGTCGAGCCTTTGTTCGAGCAAATGCAGTTGCCGCTTCAAGGAAGATATCTCAGCACTGGTCTCGCCTGCGCCGGCCGCGCGCGCTGAATGGAGTGAAGCCGACGTGAGCGTCGTCGCCGCGAGCATCGCAGTGGAGAAGAACCTACTGATTTTCATTTTTTTGGCTCCCAACAGGGTATGGCTCAAGACATCATCCGAGGATGCCGACTACGCACCACATCGACGATCGGGTTTGGCCCACGAAGCGCAAGCTTCGCGGAGCCCCGTCTATCCCTTTGCGGACTTTAGACCGGTGCCAGGATTGACCGGCTTAGCGATGGGCGGCACGATTGCTCCACGGCCCTCACTGGCCTTGTTCCTAGCTTCGCCACAACCGGATGGCTTGGGCCGCAACGCCAGGCAAATCGGGCGCAACGATTTGGGGCTGAGGAAGCTGATCCACGAGAAGCGGCGCGTTCCCGGAACGGGTGATCAAGGCACCCGAGTAGCCGACGCTCTGCGCCCCGATCGTGTCCCAGACATGAGCTGCGACCATGCAGAGCGAGGATGGCGCAACGTTGAGTTCTTCGGCCACGAGATGATAGCCTTGGGCAGCCGGCTTGAACCTGCGGACCCTATCTACACTGAACGATCTCTCAAACCATTCAGAAAGACCCGCATGCTTGAGGGGACTGGCCTTTTGGTCGGGCGGGGAATTCGTGAAGCTCACCAGACGGAAGCCCGCATCCTTCAGCTGCTTCAATCCCGCGAGAACGTCGGGATGGGCCGGCATCGTCAACATTCGCGTGCGAAGATCGTCGATATCCGACGCAGTGACCTTGGCGCCATGGATCGTGCCAAGCATCTTCAGGATGCCCTGACCCAGATCAAAGAAGGTAACGTAGGGACCCGACAACGTTACTGCGTCGGAGTAGAGAATAAGCTGGTTGAACCATTCGCGCATGACCTTTCGATCATTGAACACTCTTTCGAAAACAGGGCTGATGTACTCGATATCGAGAAGTGTTTCGTTGACATCAAACACGAGGATCGACGGTGCGTCGGACGTGTCTCGAGCCGCAGCGGCATTCGCAGGCCCCGTATGACCCAGTAGTTTCGCAGTGACACCGCCCACGGCTGCCGTACCTAGTCCCGACAGGAGCTTACGACGATCCATCGGCGTGGTGGCTTTGTTCTGCATCATGGTCTGTTCCATCTGGTTTGACTTCAGCTTCCGTGCGCCGCAAATTGCGGTCTTCCTATCAATCTTGATCGCCTGAATTGTCTGTTCGCCTCGGCTCCTGAAGCTTCAGCTGCTTGCGCAGGGCGGCAACGTCGTCCGGGTCGATTGCGGGAGCTCGATTGCCCCAATTGTTCCGGACAAAGGTCGCAACATCCGCGATCTCCCGATCGGAGAGCTTCCACGAAAACGCGGGCATGCTCAGAGGCGAGGGGCGGCTCGGTGTGGCTGCAATGCTCGTCCCCGCCAGGATCAGTTGCTCCAGGCCAGTGGCGTCAAGTTGTTGCACCATGGCGTTCTTGCCGAGAGGCGGAAACAGTCCCGGCTGCCCCTTGCCGTTCTCCAGGTGGCATGATGCGCAGGCATCCGAATAGATCTCGCGCCCGCGAGAAAGCGATGCCGCATCCACCAGCACTGTGGGAGATTTAGAAGGACTTCCCGGAAGATCCTTGAGATACACCGCGATGGCTGCGCGATCCGCATCAGTCAGGAGCGATGTGGAATAGGTTACGACATCGGCCATTGCGCCTCCCGCTCCCGCGTGAGCGTTGCGGCCAGTCTTCAGATATTCGGCGATATCCGCCTCGCTCCAGGCACCAAGCCCCGTCCGAACGTTGCCGGTAAGATCCGGAGCCGTCCAGTTGTCGACAACGGCACCCTTGAACTCCTGACCGGCTCGATCAGCGCCGAACGCGTTCTTCGGGGTGTGGCAGGCCCCGCAATGGCCGGGCCCGTTCACCAGATATGCGCCCCTATTCCAGGCCTTCGATTTTTCAGAGACCGACGCGTCCTGCTGATTCTTGAGGAACAACAGGTTCCAGCCAGCGACGAGGCTCCGGTAGTTGAGAGGAAAGATCAGTTCGTTTGCTGGCGGCGTATAGCGGACCGGCGCTGTCGTCTTGATGTAGGCAAGCAGTGCATCGTCGTCCGCACGGCTCATGTTGCGAAACCACGGATAAGGAAAAGCCGGGTAAAGGTTCTCACCATTCACCCCATGACCATCGTGCATTGCGCGATAGAATTGGTCTGGCGTCCACCGCCCGATTCCGGTTTCCAGATCCGGAGTGATATTGGACGAATAGATAATTCCGAATGGAGTCTTAAGCCCGAGTCCGCCGGACAGCGGCTCTCCGCCTTTGCGCATATGACACGACACGCAATCGCCGGCACGCATCAGGTCCTGTCCGTGACGCAGCTTCTCGGCATCTGCGCCATCGGGGATCTGTGCAGTTAGAACCGCGAGAGCCGTGACCGCTGACGAGCGATGCTGGGGCAGTGCCGATATCTGACCTTCAGCCCAACCGATCGCAGCGAGTGCTGCAACACCGAGACTCGCGGCCGTGGTCATGAAGTACAATGAGCGCTTCATGCATGCACCATTGGACCAGGTGCCTTCAGATAGCGCGCTATGATATGTTGAGCAGCGTGATAGGTAAGCGCTGCGACAGTAGCTGTCGGATTATAGCCGGGGTTCTGCGGGAAGGCGCCGGCGCCCATCGAAAATACGTTCGGCACGTCCCACGATTGCAGATACTTATTGATGACGCTGTTCTGTGGATTGTCGCCCATAATGGCGCCGCCCGTGTTGTGCGTTGTCTGATAGGGAACAACGCTCCAGGACCCCTTGCGACGGTTTTCCTTGATCTCGCGGGGATTCATTGCTCGCGCAATTTCTGCCGTCCTGTCGGTGAGGTAGTTCGACATCTTCAAATCGTTCTCGTTGAAGTCGAACGTCATCCGAAGCATCGGCCGTCCAAATACGTCACGGTAGGTCGGGTCGAGATCCAGGTAGTTGCCACGCGAGCTCATGCTTGAGCCGTGGATGCTTAGATTGAACGAACGCAGATAGTTTTTCGCGGCGGAATGCTTCCACTCCAGGCCCCACGGCGGCGTACCCTTCGGCGTGTACATCATTTCGATGGGACGCCCGCCGGTGACCATGCCGGCGATATAAGCACCACCGATGAAGCCCAGACCCGAGTGATCGAAGTTGTCGCCGTTGAAATCGTCGACCACCGTCGCCAGCGCACCGGCGCCAATGAACGGATTGATGATTTTGTCGTCGAAGAAGACATTCACAGACGACATTGTTTGGTAGGCGTAATTCTTGCCCACCAGGCCCTCGCCTGTTCTGGGGTTGTATGGCTTCCCAATGCCGGACAACAGTAGGAGCCGTACGTTGTGCAGAATATACGCTCCCAGGAAGACCATCTCAGCCGGCTGGAAGAACTCCTCGCCGGCGCTGTTCACATAGGTAACGCCAGTAGCTCTCTTTTTGTCTGGCGTAAGCTCGATCCTGAGCACCTCGCACTCCGTGCGGAGCTCGAAATTCGACTTCCGCATCAGATATGGAAGCACCGTCGTTTGGGGGCTCGCTTTCGAATAATTTCCGCAACCGAACTTCTCGCAGAAGCCGCAATAGGTGCATTTCCCCAACTGGCAACCCAGCGGGTTCACGTAGGATTGGCTGAGGTTGCCTCCAGGATGCGGGAAGGGATGACGGCCGAGCGAGGCTGCAGCTTGGCCGAACAGAGTCGGGCCATAAGTCTGCTTCATCGGCGGAGTGGGATATTCGTCCGAACGAGCCCCCTCGAATGGGTTGCCCCCGGGCTGAATTTGTCCTCTCAGATTTCCTGCCTTGCCGCTGGTGCCACATAGCTTGTCGAACGCATCGTAATGAAGCTCAATCTCATCGTAGGTCACACCCCAGTCCTGCACCGTCAGGTCGTAGTCTGTGACCGCGTTCCTGCCGTAGCGCTCCTGGTTGTGGCTCTTTGTCCGAAAGTCGCTCGGAAGAAAGCGCCATATCTGGCCATTCCAGTGCACGCCACCGGAACCGACGCCCGTTCCGAGCAGGAATGAACCCAGATGGCGCATCGGCAGCGCTTCCTGGTTCAGATTGTTTCGAATGGTGAGAGTGTCATCCGAAACATTCTGGAACAGGTGGTGGCGCCACATGTAACGCAGCTCATCCTGCGCGAAACCCGTAGCAAATTCGGTGGGCGTATCTCGCCAGGGGCCGCGCTCGAGTCCGAGCACATTCAAACCTGCATCGCAAAGTTGTTGGCTCATGATCGCGCCGGTCCAGCCGAACCCGACCATAACCGCATCAACGGGCTTCAGAGTGGTAACCATGCTCAGGCCTCCCGCCAGCCAGGACGGCCCTTGAATGCCACCGGCGGATAGGGCACGCGCTCCCCATGCCGCTCCACCCACTCGCTATAGTCGTAGTGAGCACCAGGAAAGCCAATCATCTTCCAGGCGGCCATATCCTTGTTGCCGCCATAGATCGGATCGGAGAAATAGCCCTCTTTGGTATTTTGGAGGAGCATCGCAAAAAACACGCGCGCGTTGACTCCGCCGTCAAGCGCGATGCTACCGGCTTCGAGCTCCTTCAAGACGCGATCCCTGTCGCTTCCGCTGAGTTGAGCGAAGGAAGCCCTGTTGAATTGTTCGGACGTATGGCTGTTGATGGCCTTGATCGCAGCTCGATACAGTTGCGCCGGCGAGAAGCGCAGCTGATAGCCCTGCTCCGGGGCGCCTTCCTTCCAAGGTCCGCCGAGATAATAGTGGTCGCCGCGCCCAAACGGGCCCGCCAACTGCCGATCCAAGAAGAACGGCACATTTGCTTCGACTGCACCCGGTCCAACAGCATCCGGCGGGATCAGTCGGTCGACGGCTGCTTCGACAAATTCCCGCTCTTCAGCTGTAAAGAATTTGAAGTCACTGCCGTTAACCTGCGGTGGCGCGTCGGCTGCCCCCTCCTGAACAGGCATCGATCCACGATAAGAGCGAGGAGGCGCGCCCAGTTCGCCGTCCCGTATTGTGGCTGCCGCTGCGGTAGCCGCTCCAATCATTGCGCCGCCCAGAACAAAGGACCGGCGCGCGAATCCCGGATTCTGTTTTGTCATTTGCTATCTCCGCGATTGACTGCGTCACGTCAGCGACAGGCAGCCAATAAAATTGATAAGGAAACATTGGGATCGGCGTCGAGAGCTTGTCAACGAAGCCTATGTTGGTGCGCGTCGATTGCAGCAAGTTTCGCGAAAGCACGCACATTTAGAGACGATTGCAGTCGTGATTTCATTCATCGACGTTACGAATTCGGAAGGCGAACGAAGACATGACCGGGCACCAACTTGATCGGCGGCCATGTACAGCGCGATCGTTTGCGCACACGCTTAGCAGGATGTCGTCGTCGGGATAAACGCCCACTTGAGCTGGATTGGCGCTGGTCCCAAGCCGGCCTAGACCGGCTGCGTGCTGAGCAACAATTCGAGGACACCCGATCTCCGAGTCGATTGCTCACGCTGCGCGTTGAGATGATGCGCGAGGGCAGCTTACGACGGAACCAATTTTCAATGACGATGGCCCGCCGGACGCCGGCAGCTAGGCGATAGCGAAGTCCCACATGTGCGCGAAGATGCCTTCGTGGAACGCTTGAACTCCAAGTCGAAATCGTTTGGATTCCAGACCCTGATCGATCTCGGGCCCGGAGACCGTCGAGTTGACCGGCCTACCCAGACGTGCCGTGGCCTCATCGACCGCTTTCGGGCGGGCTTTAAACGGAAGGTGCTCTCGTCAGCGGAAGCGGACCTTCCATTCATATATGGATGCTTGCATGGTACGGCGGGCAGACTGGCGGACGCGGCCGGGGGTGCCTAAGCAGGCGTGGATGATTGTCGGCGTCCGTCAGCTTCTAAGATGTCAGGAAATGATCGAGTTCTGATTACAGCCTATCATTCGCCGGCGCTTTTATGTCGATAAGCCCTGATCCGAGGTTGGAAGGATTGGCGGTCCCTTTCCTCTTCCGACGCCCGCTAGGCAGTGTGGAAATGACGTTCAGGAAACGTTTCTGAGGATTGGGCCTTGTTACGCTGGCCGCGCCACGCGGCTTGAAACTTGCGGCCCGTCATGGCAGCTTGGATCGGCCTTGGGGCTACACTCTGGGGCTACACCAGAGACCTCTGGCGTGCGGTAAGACCTGATTTTACGGGCCTTTCTCGAAGCCGTTTTATTATGGCGGAGAGGGAGGGATTCTCTCCCCCGTTCGAATAGTCGGTATGAGCTGTTTCCTGACTGTAGAATCTCGCTGCTTAGCTCGGGGCTCAATCACGGCTCTTGAATAATAATGATCCTACTTCCTACCGAAGGGCGCGCGTGGCGAACAAGGCGTTCGAGATCGTCTTGCCAGTGCGGAGCGTAGACAAGCACTGTTTCGTAGAGACCGGCTGCGACCAAAACGTTGCGCAGGAATTCTTTGCGCTGTCTCATGAAAGAGGCGGCCGTGCCTCCCGTTACCGAGCCATCCAGCACCACGACTGCCGGCTTGGTCGGAATTCGGATGACAAGCGCGGGCTTGGTCTGCGAATCGAAATACCGGATGTCACCGTCGTCGTCGAAGCTAAGTACCGATATGTTCTCAAGATCGAACTGTTTTGCCCTTAGCGTTTCAACGGCTCGGGTCGCCAAAACGCCATTCCAAATTTCCCGCGGATCCACGGTCTTCACATTGGCGCGGCGTTTGGCGGCTTTCCTCGTCTTCTCCAGCTCTTCGGCGAGTTGATCGATCGTGAGCCGGCCGGCCCACACCTGATCCAGTAGTTCTCGCCGGCGCGAGGGTTCGTGCGCCGCGATGCGCGCGATGTTCTCCACCGAGCCCAGCGGCAGGCGGCCGCCAGGAGGTAGATCGGTGATGCCCTCAGCTTCGAGAAACTGCGCCGCCGCGATCATCCGCCGCAAGCTGTTGTCGGACAGCTCGGTCTTCTTCGACAACTTCGCGATGTACTTTGCGCGCTCTCCCCTGCCCAATGCAAAATAGGGTTGCACGTGGGGTCGGATGTAAGCGAGCCAGTTCGGGAGCTTGGGTTTACCGACCATTACGGCTCATCAAGGGGAGAGAATCAAACAAGGCCACAATGCCTAAGATCACTTTTGCTTGCAATGGGCCGAAGCTCGCGTATAATTCTATAGGGCCTTCGCGGCATTGTCGCGCTCGCGCGCATCCTGGTTCGCAAGGCCGCAAGACAGAAGATGATGGGCTACGAGATGAACGGCGGGGATTACGGAAGGGCCGGCGTTACCAGCGTTACTATCGGAGTAACGGGGGGCTCGATGGGCTTTGCTTCGGATTCCCATTCCATTCACTCGACATCCAGCGCGCAGGCGACGGCCGCCACGGCGAAGCCTAGTGATAGCGAATGTGTGCAAGACGGGTCTCGTGGAAAGTTCGTGGAAATCATCTTTTCAAGGGTCAGCCGCAGGACGGCTAAACCCCTGAAGAAGATGGTGGGCGCGACAGGGATCGAACCTGTGACCCCTACCATGTCAAGGTAGTGCTCTCCCGCTGAGCTACGCGCCCTAGATGTCGTCTAGATCGGGTCGGGTCCCTATAACGGCTCAGGGGAGCCGGTGCAAGGACGGAAGGGGGCCGATTTAGGCCGCCAGCATCTTGTTCACTTCGCTGACCAATTCGCGCAAATGCACGGGCTTGGACAGCACCTTGGCGTTCTTGGGGGCGTCCGAATCCGAGTTCAGGGCGACCGCGGCAAAGCCGGTGATGAACATGATCTTGATGTCGGGGTCGAGTTCCGAGGCCCGGCGGGCGAGCTCGATGCCGTCCATCTCCGGCATCACGATGTCGGTGAGGAGCATCTCGAACGGCTCTTCCCGCAGCCGCTGATAGGCGGCCATGCCGTTATCATGGGACGAGACCTGAAAACCGGCGTTTTCCAGCGCCTTGACCAGGAAACGGCGCATGTCGTTGTCGTCTTCGGCGAGCAGGATCTTTGGCATGGCGGAAAGTCGAATCCCCAGAGGATATCAGCAGAGGTCACTAAGCCCGACGGAGGGTAAATTTGGGGTGAAAATCTTTACCCTCCGCAGCTCGCGCTGCCGGACTCTTGTGAACCGGAATACGGTACGAAGCAATCGAGCCGGACCTGCCGGTCCCCACCTCGCTGCCCGCAGGGTTAAGACATGTTCCAGAGCAGATCTCATCTTTTCGCTTGGCAGGATGGTTGCGATTCCGGACAATGACGACACATAAGAGCCGCCCGATCGGCCGAATCAATGTGTTGAGGCCTGTGCCGGGCTTGTTGGATCGTGCGGCGCCGAGGGCGAAGCCTGATTACCAAGGGACGAAGCCTGACACCAAGGGACGAAGCCTGAGAAGATGACCCGGTTTGACGGCGACAAGTCGCCAGCCTTCGAGATCGTTGAGCCCGCGCAATGGCGCGCGCCGCTTATCTTCAACTCGCCCCATTCCGGCTCGACCTATCCGGACGAATTCCTCAGCGCCTCCAGGATCGACCTGCCGACGCTGCGGCGTTCCGAAGATTCCTTCATGGACGAGCTAATCGGCCATCTCAGCGAGCGCGGCTTTCCGACCGTGCGGGTCAACTTTCCGCGCTCCTATGTCGACGTCAATCGTGAGCCCTATGAGCTCGATCCCCGGATGTTCACCGGGCGCCTGCCGAGCTTTGCCAACACCCGCTCGATGCGGGTGGCGGGCGGGCTCGGCACCATTCCGCGCGTGGTCGGCGACGGCCAGGAGATCTATCGCGAACGTATCCTGGTCGACGATGCGCTGGGACGGATCGAGACGCTGTACAAGCCCTATCATCGCGCGCTGCGCCGGCTGATCAACAAGGTGCACCAGATGTTCGGCACCGTCGTGCTGGTCGACTGCCATTCGATGCCCTCGGTCGGCGTCTCCCGCGACGAGCCGCGCCGGCCCGACATCGTGATCGGCGACCGCTACGGCACCAGCTGCACGCCGCTATTGCCCGACCGGGTCGAGGAGACCATGGCCGGGCTCGGCTATTCGATCGGCCGTAACAAGCCCTATGCCGGCGGCTTCATCACCGAGCATTACGGCAACCCGGCCAGCGGCCTGCATGCCGTGCAGCTCGAGCTCAACCGCGCGATCTACATGGACGAGCGGCGGCGCGAGCGCAGCCCGCGCTTTGCGCAAGTGGCGTCGGACTTCGGCGTGCTCGCCGACGTGCTGGCGACCACGGTCCCGTTCGGCGATCTCGGCCCGTTCCAAGCCGCAGCGGAATAGGCGCGACGTTTTCTTCGAACAGATTGTGTTGGGTGCGATCAGCGCGAGCGCGTTTCGCGGCGCGCATTGAAATGAAAGCCGACGCTGAAAGACATTAGAGGCTGAAAGAAAAAAGGGCCGCTTCTAATGAAGAAGCGGCCCAAGTCTAGGGAGGAAACGCCCAAGGAGGGCAGCAGTAACGCGAGAAGCGCTACCGCACCGCAACAATATGCGGCCGCGACGCACAAAGTGCAAGGGCTTTCGAGCGGTTTCCCATGCAATGAGGACATAGCTCGGTTGCTTCCAGAGAAACCCAGATTCAGTTCCTTTGATAAGGAAATTCAATGGGTTGATAGTCATTTGCATACGAACGAGGCAGATCCGGAACTAAGGTTTCAACTCAATGATCGATATTTGCCCAGCGGGTGGTCTTTGACGAGGCGAACGCTTCCCGCATCCAAAATACCAGGGTGCAAAAGCAAGACAGCGCTGCACGATCCTTCCGATTTGAGCTAGGCAGGAGCGAGCTTCACCCGACTTTCGCTTTTTGAGGATACGCCGTGACGGTGATCGATTTCTCCGCCTTCATCGGACGGCTCGCCACCGCCTCCGGCGAAACCATCCTGCCGTTCTTCCGCACCTCGCTGTCGATCGAGGACAAGAGCAAGACCAAAGATTTCGACCCCGTGACCGAGGCCGACCGCGCCGCGGAGGCGGTGATGCGGCGTCTGATCAAGGCCAACTTTCCCCAGCACGGCATTGTCGGCGAGGAATTCGGCAACGAGCGCGAGGATTCGGACTACGTCTGGGTGCTCGATCCCATCGACGGCACCAAATCCTTCATCGGCGGCTTTCCGATCTGGGGCACGCTGATCGCGCTCCTGCACAAGGGCACGCCGGTATACGGCATGATGCACCAGCCCTTCATCGGCGAACGCTTTTCCGGCGACAGCGGCTCAGCTCATTATAAAGGCCCCTCCGGCGAGCGCCGGCTCCAGGTCCGGCGCTGTACTTCGCTGTCGGAGGCGACGACCTACACCACCAGCCCGCTGCTGATGAACGAGCGCGACCGCGCCATCTTCGGCCGCATCGAGAAGGGCGCGCGGCTGTCGCGCTATGGCGGCGACTGCTACTCCTATTGCATGCTGGCGGCGGGTCACGTCGATCTCGTGGTCGAGACCGAGCTGAAGCCTTACGACATCGCAGCCCTGATCCCGATCGTGACCGGCGCCGGCGGCGTCGTCACCACCTGGGAAGGCAAGCCGGCGCAGGGCGGCGGCCGCATCATCGCAGCCGGCGACGCCAGGGTTCACGAAGAAGCACTGAAACTGCTCAACGGATAAGCGATACAGGAGCCTGCATGACCAACCCGCGCACGCTCCTTCTCGCGGCGTTGCTTCTGTTTCCGACGCTCGCCTCCGCCCAGAATTTCCCGACCAAGCCAATCAAGCTGATCGTGCCGTTCCCGGCTGGCGGCCCCAACGACATCATCGCGCGAGTGATCGGCCAGCGCATGTCGGAGCTATCAGGGCAGCCGGTGCTGATCGACAATCGCGGCGGCCAGGGCGGCGTGCTCGGGACCGATGCCGTCTCCAAGGCTGCACCTGACGGCTACACCATCGCGATCTCCAGCGCTGGCGCGCTGGCGATCAGCCCGAGCATGGAGCGGGTCGCCTACGATACGCTGAACGACCTCACGCCGGTGACTCTGGTTGCGACCGTGCCGGAAATGCTCGTTGTCGCCACCAACATCCCAGCAAAGGACATCGCGGAATTGACCGCGCTCGCCAAGGCGCAGCCGGGAAAACTCAACTTCGCCTCCTCCGGACCCGGCAGCCTGCCGCATCTCGCCGGTGAATTGTTCAAGCTGACGGCGAAGATCGACATCGTGCACGTGCCCTATCGCGGCGCGGCGCCGGCCGTGAACGATCTGCTGGGCCAGCAGGTGCAGATGACGTTTCTGGATCTCCCCGTGCTGCTGCCGCAGGTCAAGGCGGGCGCCCTGCGACCGATCGCGGTCGGCTCGGCCGAGCGCTCGCCGACGGCGCCTGACGTGCCGACCACGGCCGAAGCCGGCTTTCCTGATCTCCGCATCGAGAACTGGTATGGCATGGTCGCGCCAAAGGGCACGCCGAAGGAGATCGTCACCGCGCTGCATGATCTGGCCACGAAGGCGATGGCGGATACTGCGGTGAAGGAAAAGCTCGCCGCCCAGGGCGCAACCCTGGTCGGCGATGAACCGGAGCATTTTCGCACATTCATCGCGGACGAGATGAAGAAATGGGCGAAGGTGATCAAGGACGCAGGCGTGGAGACTGCGAAGTAGCGCAGAACTCACACAGCCGCAGCCCGCAGATGCTCCACCAGCATCTTGGCCGGGCGCGGCAGCGTCTTGAAGCTTCGCGCGCAGATCACGAGTTTGCGGTTGGCCCAGCTATCGCGCAGGCGGACCATGGCGAGCGGCATCAGCTTTGCGCAGCGGCGGGCGGCAGCTTCGGGCACCAGCGCGACGCCGACATCGGCGGCGACCATCTGGCAGATCGCATCGAAGTCGCGCAGGCGCGCGCGGTAATGCGGCCGCATGCCGAGCCGCGCCGCGTGCTTCGAAATATGCACCTGAAGCGCGGTGGCGCTGGTGAGCCCGACGAAGTCGCAAGCGCCCGCCTCCTGGAAATCGATCGCGCGGCGGCCGGCGAACGGGCCGCGCCTAGACGTCACCAGCGTCAGGCGATCCTCGCTGAAGGCGAAGCGCTCGATATGATCGGGCAGCGCGTGCTCGGCGGCGAATCCGAGATCGGCCGCGCCCGCAGTGATCGCGGCCGCGATGTCGGTGCTCTCGCGCTCCTCGATGTCGATGGCGACGTCGCGGTGCTCGCGCAGGAAGCCGGCGAGCGCCTTCGGCAGATGCTCCGAAAGGCCGGAGGTATTGGCGAGGAAGTGCACGCTCGCGCGCACGCCACTGGCAAAGCCAGCGAGATCGCCGCGCAGGGCGTCGATCTGGTGAATGACGAGACGGGCGTGATCGAGCAGGCTCTCGCCGGCCGAGGTCAACTCAACGCCGCGGCGCCCGCGCTTGAGCAGCGCGACGCCGAGCGCATCCTCCAGCCCTTTGATGCGCGCGCTGGCCGAGGCCAGGGCCAGATGCGACCGCTCCGCGCCGCGGGTGATACTGCGCTGGTCGGCGACCGCGATGAACAGTTGGAGGTCGACGAGGTCGAAGCGCATCCGGGTCCCTTCAGCCTTCGCTCCGAACGAAGGCTATCTCCGTAACCTACAGATTGTGCCGACGCGCGGCATCGGTCAATGTGCAGATATGATCGACCCGCTCCTCATTCTCATCGCCGCCGTTTTCCTGCTCGCCGGATTCGTCAAGGGCGTGGTCGGGCTCGGCCTGCCGACGGTTTCCATGGGCCTGCTCGCGGTGAGCATGGCGCCCAGCCGCGCGATCGCCATCGTGATCGTGCCCGCCATCGTCACCAACATCTGGCAGACTTTCGTCGGCCCCCATTTGCGCGACATCCTGAGGCGGCTGTGGCCGCTGATGATCGGCACCGTGATCGGGTGCTGGCTCAATGCCGGTGCGCTCACTGGCCCGCATGCGCGCTACGGCACGATCGTGCTCGGTATCCTGCTCGTCATCTACGCGATCATCGGGCTGAAAAAATTCCAGTTTCACGTCGCGCCAAAGAACGAGAAATGGGTTGGCGGCGTGGTCGGCGCGGTCACCGGCGTGATCTCGGCCTCGACCGGCGTGCAGGTGATCCCCTCGATGCCGTTCATGCAGGCGATCGGCATGGAGAAGGACGAGCTGGTGCAGGCGCTCGGCGTGTTCTTCACGACAGCGACACTGGCGCTCGCCTTCAACCTCACCGCGGGCGGATTGCTGACGCCGGCCAATGCAGTGCCGGGCGCTGTGGGCATGGCTTGCGCGTTTGCCGGCATGTACATCGGCCAAACGGTGCGGGCGCGGATGCCGGCGGAAGCGTTTCGCCGCTGGTTCCTGATCGCCATGATCCTGCTCGGCCTCTATCTCGCCGGCAGCGCGCTGCTGAAGGAATTCGCGTAAAAGAAGTTACCGCGTCTCCAGCATGGCGACGCGGACGCCGAGATAGACGAAGAGGCCGCCGAGGACACGGTTGACCCAGGCGACCGCGCCTTCGGAGCTCCGCAAGCGGTGGGCGGCCTTTGCCGCGAACGCCGCCAGCACCAGGCACCACAGCGTTCCCGTGCAGATGAAGATCAGACCGAGCGTCAGGAAGGCGAGCGGCTTGTGCGCCGAGTCGGCTGCGACGAATTGCGGCAGGAAGGCCAGGAAGAACAGCGCGACCTTGGGATTGAGCGCGTTGGTGAACACGCCCTGGAGGAAAACCCGCCGCAGCGAGCTGTGCACCGGCTCGTCGATGGCTGAGGCCAGCACCGGGCGCGACCACAGCATCTGAAGCCCGGTCACGACGAGATAGGCCGCGCCGACCAGCTTCAGGATCGAGAACGCGGTCGACGAAGCCATCAGCAGGGCCGAAAGGCCGATCGCGGCGCCCGCGACGTGGAAAAAGCAGCCGCAACTGATGCCCAGCGCCGCCGCGGCGCCACCTCGCCAGCCCAGCTGCATGCTGCGGCCGATCACATAGACCGTATCTGGCCCCGGCGTGATGTTGAGCAGCACGCCCGACAGGACGAAAAGCCAGATTTCGTGAATGCCCAGCATGTGTGACGTGCCTCCGCCGCCCAATCGTCGCCCCCAGAGCTCGGCTTAGTGGGTTCGCTCGTCGCCGTCCACCGCCGGGATTGCCGAGGATTTACCTCGAATTTGCAATGCGGATCATACTTTCGCTCGGCCTCATCTGCTCTATAAGGAATGCTTCTTGAATGCGGGGATTCGAGGCGACTGCCACGCCGTGGCCGGTCCTCGGTCTCTTCCAAGTCTCTTGCAAGTCTCTTGGAGCTCCGGAATGGAAAGACGTCTGGCTGCCATTGTCTGCGCCGATGTCGCCGGCTATTCGCGCATGATGGGCACCGACGAGGCCGGCACCCATGCCGCCTTCAAGGCCCATCGCAGCGCGATCCACCCCATCATCCTCAATCACGGCGGCCGCGTCGTCAAAAACACCGGCGACGGCTTCCTGCTGGAGTTCCCTTCGATCGTCGGCGCCACCGAGGCCGCGATCGCGATGCAGACGCTGATGGCGGAGCGCAATCACCATCTGCCCGCCGATCGCGCCATGCAGTTTCGCCTCGGCATCCATATGGGTGACGTCATCGCCGACGAGGACGAGGTCTTCGGTGACGATGTCAACATTGCCGTCCGCCTCGAAGCCGTGGCGAGCCCCGGCGGCTTCGCCATCTCGGCCAAGGCCTACAAGGAGGCCAGCAAGCATCTCACCGTGCCGCTGGTCGATGCCGGCAACCACCGCTTCAAGAACATCAAGGATCCGATCGGGGTCTGGACCTGGACGCCTGAGGGTGCACCGGCGCTTGCGCCCGCGCTGAGGGAGGCATCCGCCCTCTCGCAGCAGTATCGCACCGCGATCGTCGGCGTGCTGCCTTTCGCCAATCTCAGCGACGCACAGGACGAGTATTTCTCCGACGGCCTGACCGAGGATCTGATCCACGCGCTGTCGCTGCAATCCTTCTATCGCGTGCTGAGCCGCAACTCGACCTTCGCCTTCAAGGGCAACAACGTCAGCACCCGCCTGATCGCGCGGGAGATCGACGCTAGCTATCTGATCCAGGGTTCGGTGCGGCGTGCCGGAGCCAAGATCCGCGTCACCGCCGAGCTGATAGCGCCGGAGACCGGCGAGCAGCTCTGGACAGGCCGCTACGACCGCGACATTGGCGATCTCTTCGCGATGCAGGACGAGATCACCACCAACCTGTCCGCCGCCATCGCTACCGAGATCGTCCGGGCCGAGGCCTCGGCGCCGGCGCGGCTCTCGACCGACGTCACCGCCTGGGACCGCTTCCTCAAAGGGCTGTCGCACTATTATCGGCAAACCAAAGAAGACCTGGCCATCGCCGTCGACCTGTTCCGGGAGGCCATCAGGCTCGAGCCCAAGCTGTCGATTGCGCATGCCTATCTCGCCACGATCCAGATCCAGAGCATCCAGTTCGGCTGGGTCAAGGGCACGCGCGAGATGTGGGCCGAAGCGATGAAGCTTGCCGAAACCAGTGTCCGGCTCGACCCACGCTCGTCATTTGCGTTCTCGATTCTGTCCTGGACCCACGCGCTGGAGGGCCATTACGAGGCCGCGATGGACGCCGCCAAGCGCGCCGTCGCGCTCAACCCCTACGACAACGGCGCGCGCGGCGTGCTCGGCATCTGCCATTTCGCCATCGGCGAGCACCGCGAGGCGATCGAGCTGTTCTCGATGGCCGCACAGCGCGACAACAGCGATCCGCGCTACCAATGGGCCGCACTGAACGCCTTCAGCCATTATCTGCTGGGCCAATATGACGCGACCCTGTCATGGGCTCGAGAACAGCTCTACATCAACCCGAACCATTTGCAGGCGCTGGCGATCCGCGCCGCGGCGCTGGCGCAATTGGGGCGGGCCGACGAGGCGGTCGAGGCGACCCGCGTGCTCATGGGTAACTACCCGACTCTCAATGTCGACCGCCATTTGCGCAATTTCCACTGGAAGCGGCCCGAGGACCTCGCCCATTACCGCGCCGGACTCTTGAATGCGGGCGTGCCGCTCGGCAAACTGACCCTGGTCTCGAGCGACGTCAAACGCATCGCCGAATCCTGAGGGCCAGCCGCGGCCACGCGGCAATGTCCCCTCTGCCTTTATTGACACGACAGTGACTTCAGCCACACTCCACTACACGCTGAAGTAGTATAACGTGTTGTCGGTTTGTCAGGACTTTCCGCGCTCTATCGCCGCGTCTTTATTTCACGATTCGCCGTTTTCAGGATTTTGGGCCATGCATGACTCCGCTCCGAAGCCCCCCTTCGACCCCTCGATCCAGGTCTCGCCGAACAATCCCTGTCCATTCCTGCGCGGCCTCGTCGGCGAAGGGTTTGTTGACGGCGGAACCGTCCCGCTCGGCACGCTGTCGCAAACGATCGCGAATGCTAGCGGCGAGACCGGGCTGAAGAATGTCTCCGCCCGCATCCAGGTCCGCGGCGTCGCGCTCATCGCCAACGGTCTCGGTCACATCCTGAAGAGCATATTTTCGGGCGCGCAGCTCGACGCGTTGCGTGGCGGCCCCCTCGACAAGCGCGGTGCCGGCTCGCGAGTCCTCGGCGTCGACGGCAAGGTCGACGAAGACGAGCTCGCGCGGCTTGCGAGCTTCGGCCGGAACTACCAGGATCCGAACGGCGGCGGCTCCGAGCCGGGTCTCAACGCCTCGGAAATCGGCGTCTTCATGCGCGACAACCTCAAGCGCGCCGGCAGCGCCGTGCGCTGGTACTACCCCCTGCTGATGAAGTTCGAATGGCCGATCCTCCTGAAGATCGTGGGCAAGGGCGCGGGTGAGGACCGCTATCTCAGCGTGGCCGACGTGCGCACTCTGTTCAACGAGCGGCAATTCCCTGCTCGCATCAACCAGCGGCTCGAATCGCAGCCGGTGCTGTCGACCTGCCAGCGCGTGGTGCGGGGCGCGCTCAAGATTACGGCCCTGCTCGTCGCCCTCGGTCTCGCCTTGCTCGTTGCGGTCGCCGAATTCCCCGACCAGGTGCGCGCCATGCTGCCGCAAAAGGGAATTCTCGTGAATCTCCTGCCGCCCCCCTTGCCCACGGCCCCCGAGACGAAAGCGGCCTATTGGCTCGAGCAAAACTGGTCGCTGAAGGACAGGCACTGGTTTCACCATGCCAGCCAGGGCACCGCGACCTTCCCGGTGCCCTATGAATGGTTCATGGCCCTGGAGCAGCCGCGCCTGCATCTGTTCTCGCGGCCGGGCATGATGACGGACAGCGCCTATCTCGAGCGCTTCGGGTTCATCCCGAGCCCGCAGTCGATCCAGACCGACGCGACGTCACTGCGCCGCTTCGGCTACGCCAATGTCTACGAGACGACGCAGGTGCCGGACTGGTCGACCAGATGGACGCCGGCGGAGAACGTCGACGGCCTGCCGGTCGGCTTTGCACGAATGACCGGGGTCAGCGATCCCGCGACCGGTCGTCGCGAAGAGGACAAGATCGGGCTGACCTGCGCGGCCTGCCATACCGGCCAGATTCATTACCAGGGCGTCGACGTGCGTTTCGACGGTGGGCCGGCCATGACCGACCTGAAGAAGCTCGAGCTCTCCACCGGCCTGTCGATCGCCTACACGCTTTACGTGCCATTCCGCTTCCAGCGCTTCGCCGATCGCGTGCTCGGCCTCGATGCCAGCAAGGCTGACCGCGACGCGCTCAAGCAGAAGCTCAGCGCGATCGGCAACTTCCTGATCGACTGGGCGCAAACCCAGCAAAAGACGATTGAAGGCAAGAAGACCTGGAACGGCAGGCAGCAGAGTGACACCGAGGAAGGGTTCGGTCGCCTCGACGCTCTCAATCGCATCGGCAACCAGGTCTTTTCGCAGGATCTCGCGCTGAGCGGGATCAAGGGATTCGAGAAGAACCTGCACGCCCAGGACGCCCCGGTCAGCTATCCCCCGATCTGGACCGTGCCCTGGTTCAAGTTCGCCCAGTACGACGCCTCGATCGAGCAGCCGCTGATCCGCAACGCCGGCGAAGCCCTCGGCGTGACAGCGCTGCTCAACCTGTCCGACGCCTATCCGGAGGACAGGCTGTGGCGCTCCTCGGTCCATATCAACACGCTCGGCTGGATCGAGGACATGCTCAGGGGGCCAGATCCGTTCAAGACGGCAGATCCCTCCACCGGTCCGAAGTTCGGCGGCCTGCTTGCGCCGAAATGGCCCTCGCAGATCCTTGGCGACAATTGGAGGCTCGATCAGAAGAAGGTCGACAATGGCCGCAAGATCTACGCCGAGATGTGCTCCGGCTGCCATCTGCCGGCGATCGACACCCCGGCTTTCTGGTCGTCGAGACATTGGGAGCCGAGCGGCGACAGCAAGGTGCTGAACGCGGTGACGATTCCCCTCGACGAGATCAAGACGGATCCCGAACAGTCGCTCGTGCTCAGCAACAGGATCGTCGATGTGCCCGGCTTCCTGAAGGTGAATACGGCCGACCTCCAGAAATGGTGGCAATGCGACGTCTCGACCGCGAGCTCGCCGACTGAGATGGTGTATGCGCTCGGGCTCATGACTGTGGTGGATCTCGTCGCCCGCAAATGGATGGACGACGAGAAGACTCCGGACGCCGAGCGGGCGAAATTGTGGAATCTCGCGCGCAAGAACTGCCTCAATCCGGTGGGGGGAGCGCGCTATCGGGCACGGCCGCTGAACGGCATCTGGGCAACGGCGCCCTATCTGCACAACGGTTCGGTGCCGTCTCTCTACTGGCTGCTGAAGCCTGCAAGCGAGCGCCCGCAAAAATTCTGCATGGGCCGCCGCGACTATGATCCCGTGACCGTCGGCTTTGCGGTCACCGCCGACGAGAAGTGCAAGACGGGTGAAACCGAGTTCTCCGCGGGGTCGGAGAAGGATCCGATCCAGGGCAACAGCGTGCTCGGCCATTCCTTCGAGCGCAAGCCGGGTGAGGAAAAACGTCCGGGCGTCATCGGCCGCGTGTTCAAGGACGACAACGAGCGCTACGACCTGATCGAGTACCTGAAGACGCTGTAGTGGGTGATGCTACTTCCTCGTCATGGCCGGGCTTGTCCCGGCCATCCGCGATCTTCGTCACGGCGCGAAGAACGTGGATGCCCGGGACAAGCCCGGGCATGACGGCGTGTGGTCGCAGGGAAGCATCGCTCCCCCTCACTTGAACAGCGGCGTGCCCGGTACGAAGGCGTCGAAGGCTGCCCAGAATTGGGAACGGTAGCGGTCCTGCTCCTGGAGAATCTCGTGCTTGGCGCCGGCGATCACGAGATGGGAGCCGGCGCGTAAATGATAGGCGAACTCCTCGATCGCCGCGATCGAGACCACGGTGTCGCCGGAGGCCGCCAGCATCAGGATCGGCTGACGGATCTCGGACGGGTAGTTTTTGCCCCTGAAAGTGTGCATCGCGCGGAAGGCGGTATCGGCCCAGGCGATCGTCGGTGACGCGAGCCCGAGGGTCGGATCCTCCTCCAGGATCGCGGCATTGCGCGCATAGCGCACGGGATCGCTGGTCAGCGGATTGTTAATGAAGGGATTGAGCCCGGTGATCTGGTCGCTGCCGCCGGGGACATAGCGGCCGCCCGTCCCTAACACCCGCATCGTCTTCAGCAGAGCCCGCGCCGGAAACGAGGTGGCGCGGCCGGGCAGGTCGATCATCGGCGCAGACAGCACCATACGGTCGAACCAGCGCTTGCCCGCATGCGCAACCCGCAGCATCACCGTGCCGCCCATGGAGTGGGCAAGCGCGAAGAAAGGCGGCGGGCAATCCGGCAGCACCACCTGCTGCACGAAGGTCTCGACGTCGATCTCGAAATCGGCGAAGTCGCGAACATAGCCCTTGCGCGGATCGCGCAGGCGGCGCGAGGAGTGGCCCTGCCCGCGCCAGTCGATCATCGCCACCGCAAAGCCGCGGTCGCGCAAATCGCGCACGGTCTCGAAATACTTTTCGATCTGCTCACTGCGTCCGGTGAAGACGCAGACGGTGCCCTTGCGGTTCGCCGGCGGCGCCCAGCGCGCAAAGCGCAGCTCGACGCCATCAGGGGTTTTGATGGTGCCGCTGACGACGTCTTCGGGAACGGGATTGGATGGTATCGAGACCAGCGTCATGATGGGGAAGGCTTGGGCACGAAGTGCTGCAAATCAGGGGGCGGGAGCGCCGAAAAGGCCAAGTATCCGCCCTCTTGAACGCCGTTCTCCTCAACCCATATCACCTTGGTGCAGGCCGCTACCAGTGTTTCGGAACCGGAACATCAGGCTGCACACAGACGAAAGCCCGGCCCGATTGGCGGGCGGGTTACTCAAACAGTCGCTCAACGGAGGACTTGACCATGCGTACCTACGACCTGACCCCCTTCTACCGTTCCACCGTCGGCTTCGACCGCCTCTTCAACCTGCTCGACCAGGCCGGTTCGGACGGCAGCCCCGGTTATCCCCCCTACAATATCGAGCGCACCGGCGAGAACGACTACCGCATCACCGTTGCGGTTTCGGGCTTTGCCAAGGATGAGCTCTCCATCGTCGCGAAGGAAAACACGCTGACGATCAAGGGCGAGAAAGTCGCCAACGAGAACTCGAAGGCCGAAGTGCTGTACCGCGGCATCGCGGCGCGTGCGTTCGAGCGCGCCTTCCAGCTTGCTGACTTCGTGCAAGTGAAGAACGCCTCGCTTGAGAACGGCCTGCTTCACGTCGACCTCGTCCGTGAGATTCCCGAGGCGAAGAAGCCGCGCCAGATCGCGATCAACACCGGCGCGCAGGGCGCACAGGTGATCGAGAACTCGGTAGCTGCGTAAATCACTCACGCCACTTCCAGGTTGTAAAAACGCCCCGGTGCCCCGGGGCGTTTTTTTGTTTGTTCGGCTCTCTTCGTCCCCACGAAACCAGGAAATCCTACTGCGAGACCTAGAATCGTGCGGGGACGGAATACCAAACGAGGGATCCGCCATACCTTCCCTGCGATGATGGTCTCGGCCTTTGCCAGGACGTCAGCGATTGTTGGACTGCGTTGCTGGAGTGTCCCGCCGCATCACAGAGCGGTGAATTGGCGTAACGCCGTCGCCCCGCGCGTCGTCCTTTGGCTATCGAACCCAAAACAAGACGGAGAACGATCATGACTTTCTGGCGCAGCTTTTTCGTCGCCGCGAGCCTGCTGGCGGCCCCTCTCAGCCTCGCTCATGCGCAGACGCCGCAGACCGTAAAGGCCAAGAACGTCGTGCTGGTGCACGGCGCCTGGGCCGACGGCTCGAGCTGGTCGGAAGTGATCCCGATCCTCCAGGCCGCAGGGCTCAACGTAACCGCCGTGCAGAATCCGCTGTCGTCGCTTGCGGATTCCGTCGAAGCCACCAAGCGCGTGCTGGCCGAACAGGATGGTCCGACCGTGCTGGTCGCGCATTCCTGGGGCGGCACCGTGATCAGCCAGGTCGGCACCGACCCGAAGGTTACCGGCCTCGTCTATGTCGCCGCACGTGCGCCCGATGCCAACGAGGATTTCGTCGCGCTGTCGAAGCAATTCCCGACCGGCCCCGTGCGTGCCGGCATCATCGAGCGCGACGGTTACACAAAACTCTCGGAAGACGCCTTCCTGAAGTATTTCGCCAATGGCGTGAAGCCGGAGCAGGCCAAGGAGCTCTACGCCGTGCAATGGCCGACCGCCGCCTCGATCTTCGCCGGTCGCACCACCGAGGCGGCATGGCGCTCCAAGCCGAGCTGGTACGCGGTGTCGAAGAACGACTACACCATCAATCCCGATCTCGAACGCTTCCTCGCCAAGCGCATGAACGCAACCACGATCGAGCTCGACGCCGGCCACCTCTCGCTGGTGTCGCATCCGAAGGAGGTGGCGAATTTGATCCTGGAAGCGGCGGGGTACGGCCGGAGCTGAGTGGCGCTTGTCACAGATGCAAAAGGCGCCTGAGTTCTCAGGCGCCTTTTGTTTGCTCCACTCTCTCCCCAATGTCGTCCTGGCGAAGGCCAGGACCCATTACCACAAGGGGATGTTTGGCGAAGATTAGTCATCCGGTACTCACACCACGCACAATCGACAGACCTCGCGGTATGGGTCTTGGCTTTCGCCAAGGACGACACCGTTGGTGTGATGCGGGCCATTGCATCAAACGCTCACGTTTAGTCCAGCCCCTGCGCTGCCGGCATGTCCTGTGTCGGCAGGATCGTTGGAGCAGGTTTGGCCAGACCGACGGTTGGAGCAATGACCTGCGGCGCGGCCTCGGCGGGCCTTGCCGGCACGACTGCCACGGTCTGCGTGGCAGGTTGAGCCTGCGCTGCCTGCGCCGTCGCAGGCTCGGCCGGCTTCGCCGCGGCGACCGGCGCCTCGCGCGGCGGGGCGGCCTTCGGGAGCGGGACGGTGCGGCTGGCGACATGCGGGATCGGGGCCGGTGGGCGGGGCGGACCACTGCGGACCATGGTCGGCGGCGGCAGCGCGCTTTGCGGGCGGTAAGGTGCAACCGCAGGCTGCTCGTAGCCAGGCGCCATGCCGTAAGCGTCAGCAGCTGGCATGAAGCGCAAAATCCTTCCGTCGCGGGCGTCGATCACCAGCCGGCCGTCCTCGCCGCGGCGGTCGATCACCGCGATGGTGTAGACGCCGCCGCCCAGGCGCGGGATGCCCAGCGGAGAAAACCCGTTTTCGCGCAGCACCGCGTAGACCTCGGTCGATGGCAGCAGCACCGGGGCCGGCCCGCGTTCCTCGTAGCCCGAGCCGTAGCCATAGCGCGGCGGCGGGGGCGGCGCGGCGTCCGATGGCGCATAGGGTCCGTCGAAATCCGAGACCGCGATCATCGCCCCTCGCGCTGGAACTTGCGCTTGAGCCGCGGTCGCGGCCAGCACCAGCGCGGCGGCGGCCACACATCCTGTGAAAAACTTCATGGTCGAGACGCTCCTGTCAGGCCCCCGGACGGATCGCGCTCTTTCGCTTCTTGCGGCGTGGCGCGCCCTCCGAAGGGTCGATCCGAAGCATCATTGCGGATTTCGGCGTCGGCGGGGCCGGATCAGGGCGCGTTTGCTTCAAAACCGGGGCCGCGCAACTTTTGGAAAGCGATCGATTGACAGATGGGGAATCGGGACTTGCGCGCGCTTGTGTGATAGACAAAAATTTGGCAAGGTGATGGTTAGGACAGGAAGACTGTCTCAATTTTGCTTGCGGTTCCGGCATAGGGATTGCAACGAAAGTCGGTGCTTTCGAGCGCCAAGAAGGCAACAGGCAAAGCCGTTCTCGGGGACGAAGAACGCCTTGGCCTGAATTTAAGAAAATGCGGCTCGCGAGCGCACGAGCGGTGACCCAGAAGCGGGTGCCGCGGGACGCCCAAGGTGCGCCGAAGGTGGCGGTGAGGCAGCTTGCCGCATGGAGAGGACGAGGACATGAACGGGTCGCAAGTCGAGCGCGGAAACATCGTGGCAGAGCAACTGTCGGCGACGGTCGCCTCGAAAACGACCGATCCGATTCAGGAACACAATTCACGCCCCCCGGCCGTAGGTCTTTATGATCCGAGCCTGGAGAAGGATTCCTGCGGCGTCGGCTTCATCGCCAACATCAAGGGCCAGAAGTCCCACGAGATCGTCGCGGACGCACTCAGCATCCTCTGCAACCTCGAGCACCGCGGCGCCGTCGGCGCCGACCCGCGCGCCGGTGACGGCGCCGGCATTCTGGTGCAGATCCCGCATGCTTTCTTCAGCCGCAAGGCGAAGGAGCTCGGCTTCGCGCTGCCCAATCCCGGCGAATACGCCATCGGCGCGCTGTTCATGCCGCGCGACACCGCCTGGCGCAACGTCATCAAGAGCATCATCGCCGATCAGATCAAGGAAGAGGGCCTGACCCTGCTCGGCTGGCGCGACGTGCCGACCGACAATTCCTCGCTCGGCGTCACCGTGAAGCCGACCGAGCCCGCCTGCATGCAGGTGTTCATCGGCCGCAACGGCACCGCCAAGACCGAGGACGATTTCGAGCGCCGGCTCTACATTCTGCGCAAGTCGATCTCGCAAGCGATCTATCAGCGCCGCGACCGCGGCCTCGCCGGCTATTATCCGTGCTCGATGTCCTGCCGCACCGTGATCTACAAGGGCATGTTCCTCGCCGACCAACTCGGCAAGTACTATCCCGATTTGCACGAGGCGGACTTCGAGAGCGCGTTGGCGCTCGTTCACCAGCGTTTCTCGACCAACACCTTCCCGGCGTGGTCGCTGGCGCATCCCTACCGCATGATCGCGCATAACGGCGAGATCAACACGCTGCGCGGCAACGTCAACTGGATGGCGGCGCGCCAGGCATCGGTGAGCTCCGAGCTTTATGGCAAGGACATCAACCGGCTCTGGCCGATCTCCTACGAAGGCCAGTCGGACACCGCCTGCTTCGACAACGCGCTCGAATTCCTGGTGCAGGGCGGCTACTCGCTGCCGCACGCCGTCATGATGATGATTCCGGAGGCGTGGGCGGGCAATCCCTTGATGGATGAGAAGCGCCGCGCCTTCTACGAATATCATGCAGCCCTGATGGAGCCGTGGGACGGCCCCGCCGCGATCGCCTTCACCGACGGCCGCCAGATCGGTGCCACGCTGGACCGCAACGGCCTTCGTCCCGCGCGCTATCTCGTCACCAAGGACGACCGCATCGTGATGGCGTCCGAGATGGGCGTGTTGACGATTCCCGAGGACCAGATCATCACCAAGTGGCGCTTGCAGCCCGGCAAGATGCTGCTGGTCGACCTCGAGCAGGGCCGCCTCATCCCCGACGACGAGATCAAGGCCGAGCTCGCCAGGAGCCATCCCTACACGGAGTGGCTGGAGCGGACACAGATCGTGCTGGAAGAGCTGCCGAAGGTGCCGACCACCGGCGTGCGCTCCAACCTGTCGCTGCTCGATCGCCAGCAGGCGTTCGGCTACAGCCAGGAAGACATCACCATCCTGATGACGCCGATGGCCTCCACCGGCGAGGAAGCCGCAGGCTCGATGGGCAACGACACGCCGATCTCGGCGCTGTCGGCCAAGGCCAAGCCGCTGTTCACCTACTTCAAGCAGAACTTCGCACAGGTCACCAACCCGCCGATCGACCCGATCCGCGAGGAGCTGGTGATGAGCCTCGTCTCCATCATCGGACCGCGGCCGAACCTGTTCGACCTGCAAGGCCTTGCCACCACAAAGCGCCTCGAAGCGCGCCAGCCGATCCTGACCGACGCGGACCTCGAAAAAATCCGCTCGATCTCAGACGTCGCTGAGTCGCACTTCAAGTCGCGCACGCTGGACACCACCTTCCACGCCGGCCTCGGCGCGGCCGGCATGGACCAGGTGCTGGACGAGCTCTGCGCGCGCGCCGAGAGCGCGGTGCGCGAGGGCGTCAATATCATCATCCTGTCCGATCGCATGGTCGGCACCGACCGGGTTCCGATCCCGTCGCTGCTGGCGTGCGCCGCCGTGCATCATCATTTGATCCGTACGGGATTGCGCACCTCGGTCGGCCTCGTCGTCGAGTCCGGCGAGCCGCGCGAAGTGCATCACTTCGCCTGCCTGGCCGGCTACGGCGCGGAAGCGATCAATCCCTATCTCGCGTTCGAGACCATCATCGCGATGAAGGACCGCCTGCCCGGCTCGCTCGACGACTACGAGATCGTCAAGCGCTACATCAAGTCGATCGGAAAGGGCCTGCTCAAGGTGATGTCCAAGATGGGCATCTCGACCTACCAGTCCTATTGCGGCGCGCAGATCTTTGACGCCATCGGTCTCAAGGCGGAATTCGTCGGAAAATTCTTCGCCGGCACGCATACCCGCGTCGAGGGCGTCGGTCTTGGCGAGATTGCCGAAGAGGCGGTGCGCCGTCATGCCGACGCGTTCGGCGAGGCTCTCGTTTACAAGACCTCGCTCGATGTCGGCGGCGAATACGCCTATCGCAGCCGCGGCGAGGACCATGCATGGACCGCCGAGTCGGTGGGGCTGCTCCAGCACGCCGCGCGCGGCAATTCGCTGGAACGCTACCGTGCTTTCGCCAAGATCCTCAACGAGCAGTCGGAGCGTCTCCTGACGCTGCGCGGCCTGTTCCGGATCAAGAACGCGGACGAGGAGAAGCGCAAGCCGTTGCCGCTCGACCAGGTCGAGCCGGCCAAGGACATCGTCAAGCGTTTCGCCACCGGCGCGATGAGCTTCGGCTCGATCTCGCGCGAGGCGCACACCACGCTCGCGATTGCCATGAACCGGATCGGCGGCAAGTCGAACACCGGCGAAGGCGGCGAGGAAGCCGACCGCTTCAAGCCGATGCCGAACGGCGACAGCATGCGCTCGGCGATCAAGCAGGTCGCCTCCGGCCGCTTCGGCGTCACCACGGAGTATCTCGTCAACTCCGACATGATGCAGATCAAGATGGCGCAGGGCGCCAAGCCCGGCGAAGGCGGCCAGTTGCCCGGCCACAAGGTGGACGCGACCATCGCAAAGGTCCGGCACTCGACGCCGGGCGTCGGCCTGATCTCGCCGCCGCCGCACCACGACATCTACTCGATCGAGGATCTGGCGCAGCTCATCTACGACCTCAAGAACGTCAACCCGGACGGCGCGGTTTCGGTCAAGCTGGTCTCCGAGATCGGGGTCGGCACGGTTGCCGCGGGCGTCGCCAAGGCGCGCGCCGACCATGTCACCATCGCGGGCTTCGAGGGCGGCACCGGCGCTTCGCCGCTGACCTCGATCAAGCACGCCGGGTCACCGTGGGAGATCGGCCTCGCCGAAACCCACCAGACGCTGGTGCGGGAGCGGCTGCGCAGCCGCATCGTGGTCCAGGTCGACGGCGGCTTCCGCACCGGGCGTGACGTCGTGATCGGAGCGCTGCTCGGCGCCGACGAGTTCGGCTTCGCCACCGCGCCCTTGATCGCGGCCGGCTGCATCATGATGCGCAAGTGCCATCTCAACACCTGCCCGGTCGGCGTCGCGACCCAGGACCCCGTCCTGCGCAAGCGCTTCACCGGCCAGCCCGAGCATGTGATCAACTACTTCTTCTTCGTCGCCGAGGAGGTCCGCGAGATCATGGCCTCGCTCGGCTTCCGCAGCTTCAACGAGATGATCGGCCAGGTGCAGCTGCTCGACCAGACCAAGCTGGTCGCGCACTGGAAGGCCAAGGGGCTCGATTTCTCCAAGCTCTTCGTCAAGCAGAAGGAAGAGAAGGGCCAGAAGATCTATCACTCCGAGCGCCAGAACCATCATCTGGAAGCGGTGCTCGATCGCACGCTGATCGAGCAGGCAACGCCTGCGCTCGACCGCGGTGCGCCGGTGAAGATCGAGGCCAAGATCAACAGCACCAACCGCTCCGCGGGCGCGATGCTGTCGGGTGCGGTCGCCAAGATCTACGGCCATGCCGGCCTGCCGCATGAGACCATCCATGTCAGCCTCAAGGGCACCGCCGGCCAGGCCTTCGGCGCGTGGCTGGCGCAAGGCGTCACCTTCGAGCTCGAAGGCGAAGCCAACGACTATGTCGGCAAGGGTCTCTCGGGCGGCAAGATCATCGTCAAGCCGCCGGCCAACAGCGGCATCGTGCCGGAAGAGAGCATCATCGTCGGCAACACCGTGATGTACGGCGCCATTCAAGGCGAGTGCTACTTCCGCGGCATCGCCGGCGAGCGATTTGCCGTGCGCAATTCCGGCGCGGTGGCGGTGGTCGAGGGCGCGGGCGATCATTGCTGCGAATACATGACCGGCGGCATCGTGGTCGTGCTCGGCAAGACCGGGCGCAACTTCGCGGCCGGCATGTCCGGCGGCATCGCCTATGTGCTGGACGAGACCGGCGACTTCGACAGGCTGTGCAACATGGCGATGGTCGAGCTCGAGCCGGTGCTGTCGGAAGAGCTGATCAACGCCGGCACCTACCACCACTCCGGTGACCTCGAGGCGCACGGCCGGGTTGACGTGTTCAAGGACCTGCTCGCCTCCGACGTCGAGCGGCTCCACGTTCTGATCACGCGCCATGCCAAGGCGACCGGCTCCAGGCGTGCCGCCGACATCCTGGCCAACTGGAAGGACTGGCTGCCCAAATTCCGCAAGGTGATGCCGGTCGAATACCGGCGCGCGCTGCGCGAAATGGCCGCCAACGCGGACGCCGAGCCGAAAATCGCGATCGGGGCGTAAGAAATATCAGCGCCCGTCATTGCGAGCGTAGCGAAGCAATCCAGACTTTCTCCTCGGATGCAGACTGGATTGCTTCGTCGCTTCGCTCCTCGCAATGACGGTGAGAAGGCAACAAACGAATTTAAGCGGCAGGGACTTCGGGTTTAATGGGCAAGATCACGGGTTTTCTCGAAATCGAACGGCATGACCGCAAGTACACCCCGGTCGCCGAGCGCGTGAAGCATTTCCACGAGTTCGTCGTTCCTCTCTCCGAGAAGGAAACGCGCGACCAGGCCGCGCGCTGCATGAACTGCGGCATTCCCTATTGCCACGGCACCGGCTCGGTCTCGCCCGGCACGCCCGGCTGCCCGGTCAACAACCAGATCCCGGACTGGAACGATCTCGTCTATCAGGGCAACTGGGAAGAAGCCTCGCGCAATCTGCACTCGACCAACAATTTCCCGGAGTTCACGGGGCGCATCTGTCCGGCGCCGTGTGAAGCCTCCTGCACGCTCAACATCGACGACAACCCCGTCACCATCAAGACCATCGAATGCGCGATCGTCGACCGCGCCTGGGACAATGGCTGGCTGAAGCCGGAAGTGGCGGCCGTGAAGACCGGCAAGAAGGTCGCGGTGATCGGCTCGGGTCCGGCCGGCATGGCCTGCGCGCAGCAGCTCGCGCGCGCCGGCCACGACGTGCATCTGTTCGAGAAGTTCGCCAAGGCCGGCGGCCTGCTGCGCTACGGCATCCCCGACTTCAAGATGGAAAAGAACGTCATCGACCGCCGCGTCGCGCAGATGGAAGGCGAAGGCGTCACCTTCCACTACAACAGCCATGTCGGCGTCGACGGCAATATCGACCCGCGCGAGATGCTCAACGAGTACGACGCCGTGGCGCTGACCGGCGGCGCCGAAGCCCCGCGCGACCTGCCGATCCCCGGCCGCGACCTTGCCGGCATCCACTACGCCATGGACTTCCTGCCGCAGCAGAACCGCCGCGTGTCCAATGAACCGTTGAACGGCGTCCAGGAGATTTTGGCCGGCGGCAAGCATGTCGTCGTCATCGGCGGCGGCGACACCGGATCCGACTGCATCGGCACCTCGCTGCGCCAGGGCGCGCTCTCGGTGACCCAGCTCGAGATCATGCCCGCACCGCCGGAGCACGAGAACAAGGGACTGACCTGGCCGAACTGGCCGCTGAAGATGCGGACGTCCTCGAGCCAGGCCGAAGGCGCGATCCGCGAATTCGCCGTGTTGACGCAGAAGTTCACGGGCGAGAACGGCAAGGTCAAGAAGCTGCACTGCGTGCGCGTCGACGACAAGTTCAAGGCGATCGCCGGCACCGAGTTCGAGCTCGACGCCGATCTCGTCCTGCTCGCGATGGGCTTCGTCCATCCCGTGCACGAAGGCCTGCTCAAGATGCTCTCGGTCGAGCTCGACCCGCGCGGCAACGTCAAGGCCAACACGCTCGACTACCAGACCTCGCGCCCGAACGTGTTCACGGCAGGCGACATGCGCCGCGGCCAATCACTGGTGGTCTGGGCCATCCGCGAGGGCCGGCTGTGCGCCCGGTCGATCGATACGTTCCTGATGGGAAAGACGGATCTGCCGCGCTGAGTCGGCGCGAGCCGCCCAAGCTCGAAGGCAGACAATAAATCCGCTGTCGTCCTGGCGAAAGCCAGGACCCATACCGCGTGATCCCTCGATCGTTGGCCGGTCGCAATACCAAACGACGAGTCTTCGCCAAACTACTCCCTGGGGTAATGGGTCCTGGCTTTCGCCAGGACGACACCTCGGGCTTGGCTTCGCCAATCGCAACGACCATGCGCGCTAATTCTGCAGCCTCACCCCCAGCATCACCACCGTGCCCTGCGAGCTTGACCCCGGCTGGTTCGAATCCAGGATGTCGTGGCGGAGCGTGCCCTTGATCCAGATGTTGCGGTTGAGCTTGTAGATCAGATTGCTTTCGAACGAGTAGGTCTTGTCGTTGCGATTCTGGCCCTGGTAGTCGTAGGTGCCGTAGGTGAATTTGCCCACTGCCGTTAGCCAGCGACGGAAATCGTGATCGACTTCGGCGGCGTAGGTGTGCACCAGCACGCCGGAGGAGCCGGGGACGGTGGTCTCGGCGATCTGCGTGTCGGTGGCGAATTTCACGGTGGTCAGGCCGCTTGCATTCCAGATCAGTGAGCCCGAGGTCAGGAAGCCCGCGAGCTGGCTGAGGCGCGGATCGACATAGTTGCGCGCGGAGTAGCCGACCGAGACCTCGCCGATGAGAATGCGCGAGAACTCGAAGGACGTGCCGACCTTGGCGTAGCCGCCGTTCGAATCGCGGAAATAGCCGTTGCGGTCGGCGGCCCGGTCGTGCACGCGGGTGTCGCCCTGGATCTCGACGAACGGCTTCAGGCCCGGCTTGAGATCGTAGGAGAACCGTCCGACGCCGCCATACTGGTTGAAGTCGCGATCGTCGTTGCTGAAGGTCGATCCGTCGGTCAGCTTTGAGTTGGTATAGGCAGTGCGGTCCACGGTGGCGCCGGCCGCGACCTGGAAGCGGTTGAAGCTCTGGTCGAAGCCGACGGTCGTGCCATAGGCGGCGTAAACAGGATATTTTTGCAGGCCGGCCTGCACGTTCGGGCTGCCGGGATTGTCCGTGGCGAGCCGCAGGCGCAGCTGCGTGGTCAGCTTGAGATCGCGATTGACGTCGATGCGGCCGTCGACATGGCCGGTGAAGTCGGGGCGGTCAACCTCGACCGGCGAAGGCGAGGCAAAGCCGTCGATCGTCGCCGGCATGTTGTTGGTGTAGCCGGAGAACGAGCCGCGCAGATCCGCGACCAGTGCGTGGCGCTCCCAGTCGGACGCCACGAGCAGATCGGGCGCGACGACATAGGCCGGCGAGCCGACTGGCTTGTTTAGGCGCGCCGGGTTGGTGTCGTAGCCGGTGGAGAGCTCGAGCCCGCCCTTGATCAGGAAGCTGCCGGCATAGTCGCCGACCGCGCCGAACGCATCCTCGTCGAGCTTGAGGCGGCGGCGCAGCGGCTGGCCGGGCACGTTGCCGGCCAGCGCCGGCGGCACCGGCGCTTTGTTTGCGGAGGCGGACGGCGGCGGCGCGATCTTCGGCGGGCCGAGCGTGGATGGCGGCGGCGTTGTAGTCGGTGCCCGCGAGCCGGGACCGGCAGGGCGCTTCGGCTTGGGCTGACCCGGATAGAGCTTCGGCTGCAGCCGCTTTCGGTTCAGCGAGTCGTAGCCGGAGCTGCTCGCACCACTGGCGGCAGGCAGGCCATAGGTCGGGACCTGGCCGGTCGGGTTCTGGTTGGTCGGGTTTTGGCCGGGGCGCGCCGGCGTCTGCTGGCGCTTGCGCAAATCGGAGTTGGGATCGGGCAGCGCCGGCAGCGCATCCGACGGCGCCTGCGGCACGCCCGCGGTGCGGCGCGTCGGCAGCGTGTCGGGCGAGGCGAAGCCACCGCGGTTGGGACTGAACAGGTCGGGGGTGAGGCTCTGGGCCGCCACGGGGGCGCTTCCAAGGACCGTCAGCGCAAAGCACGGCAAAGCCGCGCGCAGGAAATGCGCGCGTTTGCTCCGGCTCGAGCCTGGAGACGACCCCACGATGGAAGAACTCCAACGAAATCAAACACTTTCGCGATTATCCCCACCGATCGGCGGGAACCATCGTTAATGGAGTTAAAACAATTATGGTTAACGACCGGTTGAGGGTCGGGCCGCCCTCGTCGCATGCAAGACCGTGGCGTGCTAAGCAGGCACCAACGGGCGAACGCCCCTCCTCCCTGGACCAGAACATGCCGAGTTCGAAACCGCTGATGACCCAATCATCCGGCCCCATTCCCGACAGCGTCGAATCCGCACTCCGCACGCTGGAAACGGAGAGCGGCGGCATCAACGCGCTCGCTGCCGCCCTGCGCGGCCCGCTTGGCGCGAGCTTCGCCCAGGCGGTCGATCTGATCCGCAACGCGAAGGGCCGCGTCATCGTCACCGGGCTCGGCAAGTCGGGTCATATGGGCCGTAAGATCGCGGCGACGCTGGCCTCGACCGGCACGCCCGCCTTCTTCGTCCACACCGCCGAAGCCGCCCATGGCGATCTCGGCATGATCACCACCGATGACGTCATCATGGCGCTGTCCTGGTCCGGCGAGCAGCCGGAGATGAAGACCCTCGTGAACTATTCCGCAAGGTTCGCCATCCCCATGATTGCGGTGACGTCGAACGCGGCGTCCTCGCTGGGACAAGCGGCCGACATCGTCCTCGAGCTGCCAAAGGCGCGCGAGGCCTGCCCGCACAATCTGGCCCCGACCACCTCGACGATGATGCAGGTCGCGATCGGCGATGCCATCGCGATCGCGCTGCTCGAGGGCCGCGGTTTCACCGCGCTGGAGTTCGCGCATTTCCACCCCGGCGGCAAGCTAGGGGCGATGCTGAAATTCGTCCGCGACTACATGCGCACCGGTGCGGAGATCCCCGTCAAGCCGCTCGGCACCAAGATGTCGGACGCGGTGATGGAGATGTCGGCCAAGGGCCTCGGCTGCGTCTGCATCGTCAACGATGCGGCCGAGGCTGTCGGCATCATCACCGACGGTGACCTGCGCCGCCACATGCGACCGGACCTGCTGACGGCGTCGGTCGACGACGTCATGACCAGGCAGCCGAAGACAGTGCCGCCCTCGATGCTCGCCACCGAGATGATCGAGGTGCTCAACACCCGCAAGATCACGACGCTGGTCGTGACCGAGGCGGACAAGGTGGTCGGTATCGTGCATCTGCACGATCTGCTGCGGGCGGGCGTGGCGTAGCGCGTCCCTTTCTCTTTCGTCATTGCGAGCGCAGCGAAGCAATCCAGACTGCCTCTGCGGAAAGATTCTGGATTGCTTCGCTACGCTCGCAATGACGGCGGTTAGAGCGGCGCCGGAAACCGCGCCGCCGTCTCCTCCAGCGGCAATCTCAGCCCGTTCGCCAGGTACGAGACCGTGCGGTAGAAGCCGCACAGCAGCATAATCTCCAGGATCTGCGCCTCGTCGTAATGCGCCGACAGCGCGGCGAACTCGGCGTCGTCAAACGTCGCACGGTGATGCAGCGCGTCGACGGCGGCGATCAGCGCCTGCTCGGCCGGGGACCAGCACGGCGACGTCGCATCGCCCTGCACGGTGGCCCGCACCTCCGGCTCGCTGAGCCCCGCCGGCACGGCAAAGATCGCGACGTGCACGCCCCATTCATATTCGCATTTGTTCAGCGCGCAGGTGCGGTCGATGACGATCTCGCGCTGGCGCAACGACAGCGGGCCGGGATCGAGCAGGCCGGCGGCGCGAAACTTGTTCCAGGCGCGGGTATGGCCCGCCATTACCCGGAACAGCAGCAGCGGCGGCGCACCGCGCATGATGCGGTCGAACTGCGCCTGAATCTCCGGGGGATAAGGCGGGGTGAGCGGGGCAATGCGCGGCGGGGCCTGGGACATTGGCCGTCTCCTTTGCTACATTTATTGTAGCAACACGCTACATTATTTGTAGCAGTGTGCAAGAGGGCCACGATGGCGAAACAGACCTCCCCCAGATCGCGCAACGTCCGTGGCTCGCGCTCCGGGCGACCGATCATGGCGCTGCTCGACATCCTGGGGCGACGCTGGAGCCTGCGAATCCTGTGGGAATTGCGCGACGCCCCCCTCACCTCGCGCGCATTGCGAACCGCCTGCGACGAGGCCTCGCCGACGGTGCTGCAGGCGCGGTTGGACGATTTGCGCGAGGCCGGATTCGTGGAACTCGGCGAAGCCAGCGGTTACGGGCTGACGGCGCTCGGGCGAGAATTGTGCGAGACGTTCATGCCGCTGCACCGGTTTGCGGAGAGGTGGCGCAGCAAGAGCGGCGCGTAAGTCTGGCGATGCCGTCCCGGCAAGCTCGTCTACGCCGCCGCAACCGTCAGATTCGCACCGTCCACCTGCACCACCTTCACACGCGTGCCCGCCGGCGTATCCGGACCGGCGACGCGCCAGACCGTGTCGCCGATACGCATGGTGCCGTTGCCGTCGACGATCGGCTTCTCCAGCGTGAACTCGCGGCCGAGCAGCGCATCCGCGCGCTTGTTGAGGAATGGGCTCGCGCTCGCATCAGACTTCGGACGGGCGAGGCGGCGCCACACCGGCACCGCGGCGGCAGCGAAGATCGCGAACATCACGAGCTGGATCTGCCAGGATATCGCTACTCCGAACGAGATCAGCCCGACCAGCAACGCGGCGAGCCCGAGCCAGAACAGGAAGATTCCCGGCGCCAGCACCTCCAGCGCCATCAGGGCGAAGCCGAAGATCAGCCAGTTCCAGGTGCCGAGCGATACGAACATGTCGGTCATGACACGACCTCTTTGAAATGACGCATGCCCTTGTCGGAAAACCGGTGTCCACTTTTCCGGGGCATGCGCTTTACCCCTGCCGCGGCGGCACCGCCGGCGGCGTCGGACTGGACGACGGCACCGAGCCGCGGCGGGCGGCAGCGGCCGCGGACGCTGCGCTTTCGCCGAACGTCGCCTTGGCGATCTCGCCGATGCCGGCGAGCGAGCCCAGCATGCTCATCGCTTCGACCGGAAGCATGATGACCTTCTGGTTCGGCGACTCAGCCAGTTGCCCGAACGCCTTGATATATTTGTCGGCGATAAAATAGTTCAGCGCCGCGACGTCGCCCTTGGAGATCGCTTCGCTGACCATCTGCGTCGCCTTGGCCTCGGCTTCCGCCGACCGCTCGCGTGCTTCGGCGTCGCGGAAGGCGGCCTCGCGGCGACCTTCCGCCTGGAGAATTTGGCCCTGCTTGGCACCCTCGGCGCGCAGGATCTCGGACTGGCGTGCACCTTCGGCCTGAAGGATGTCGGCGCGTTTGACGCGCTCGGCCTTCATCTGTCGGCCCATGGCTTCGACGAGGTCCGCCGGCGGCACGATATCCTTGATCTCGATACGATTGACCTTGAGGCCCCAGGGCGAGACGGCGGCATCGACCACACGCAGCAGGCGCTCGTTGATTTCGTCACGGTGCGACAACACCTGATCGAGATCCATCGAGCCCATCACCGAACGGATGTTGGTCATGGTCAGAACGGTGACGGCCTGGGTCAGGTTGGAGACTTCGTAGCTCGCCTTGGCGGCGTCGAACACCTGAAAGAAGGCGACGCCGTCGACCGTCACGGTGGCGTTGTCCTTGGTGATCACCTCCTGCTCGGGAATGTCGATCACCTGCTCCATCATGTTGATCTTGCGTCCGACGCGATCGAAATAGGGCACGATCAGATTGAGCCCGGGGCTCAGGGTCTGGGTGTATTTGCCGAACCGCTCGATGGTCCAGTCATAGCCCTGCGGCACCGTTTTCACACCGGCCACCAACGTGACGATGACGAGCAAAACCAGCACAATCGCGAAAATGTCGAAACCGCTCATATTTCCTCCAAGGCGGGAAAGATTGTCGGGAAAAGACCCTTTTCCGCGCTGTCATTGGTCGGGATCACGACCCCAAGGGTTCAGTAAAGCGTTCAGTAAAGGATTCAGTGTTCAGCGGTCGTGGATGATTTCGGCATCGGCAGGATTCTACACAAGACGCCGGGATAAGGAATGGTCGCGATTATGTATTTGCGACGCGCTCTTGAAAGCGTGCCGGCGCAGACCTAGCGACAACGTTAACGAATCCGTCCATGCCGGCGGTCGCAGCCAAATCCTACTCGATGACCTCGTTCGCGGTTGCGAGCAGGCTTGGCGGAAGCGTGACGCCGATCGCCTTGGCCGTCTTCAAGTTGATCGCCAGCTCGAACGTGGTCGGATTCTGGACCGGCAAGTCGGCCGCCCGCGCACCCTTCAGAATGCGATCGATATAGGAGGCGGCGCGGCGGAGCTGCTCGGCGCTGTCGGTGCTGTAGGACATCAAGCCACCCTCGTCGACGAAGGTGCGGCTCCAGAACACTGCCGGCACACGCGCTTCGTTGATGGCCGCCAGGAGAAGCGCACGGTTGGACATGGTGAAGAAGTCCGGCAGCACCAGCAGGCCGCCGTCTTTCCGCGAAGCCAGGGCGACGATCGAGGCCGTGTCATGCACCGGCGCGGACTCCACCGTCACATCGAGCGCGCGGCCAGCGTCCTCAATCGTACCCAGCATCAGGGGCGCGAACGGCGCGGTGGCGGGATTGTAGACCACGAACACACGGGACGGTCTTGGCGTGACCTGCGTCAGCATCTCCAGCCATTTGCCGGCCAGCGGGCCGTCGTAATCGGTGAAGCCGGTGACATTGCCGCCGGGATGAGCGAGATTCTGGACAAAGCCCTGGCTGACAGGATCGGTGACGACGGCGAAAACGATCGGGATCGTCGTCGTGCGCCGGCGCAGCTCTTCCACCGAGGGCGTGCCGACCGCGAGCAGGATGTCGGGCTTGAGAGCGATCAGCTCATCGGCGAATTGCGCGATCCGTGCGCGGTCGCCGCCGCCGTTGCGCCAATCGATCTTGAGGTTGTCGCGCTCCTTCCAGCCATGACCGGCAAGCGCTTGGACCAGGACCGCGCTACGGGTCTGCCCGATCGCATCGTCGGCCGCAGTGACCGAGAGCACGCCGAGCCGGCGCGTCGCATTCGTTTGCGCCAGCACCGAGGCCGGCAGCGCCGCGGTCACCCCAAGAAGCGCCAGAACCTCGCGGCGGTTCATGGGGCGCTCCTCGGATCCAGGCTCACTATATCCAGCCCCGGAGCTCGCGAAGCACCAGCGTTCGGATCACGTTCATGCCGGGGTCGCTGTCGTTGAGGCAGGGGATCGCGGAAAACTGCTCGCCGCCATTGTGCTCGAAGATCTCGGCATTCTCCTGCGCGATCTCCTCCAGCGTCTCAAGGCAATCGGCGGAAAACCCCGGCGTGATCACCGCGATGCGGCGCACGCCCTCTTTCGCCAGACGCTCCATGGTCTTGTCGGTGTAGGGCTGCAGCCACTCGTCGAATCCGAAGCGCGACTGGAAGGTCAGCAGCAGTTTCGTCTCGTCCATGCCGAGCCGGCGCCGCAGCGCCTCGGTGGTCGCGACGCACTGGCTCTGATACGGGTCCCCCTTGTCGACGTAGGCCTTCGGCATGCCGTGGAAGGAGGCGACGATCAGCTCCGGCTTGAACGGCAGGCTCGCCAGATGCGTCTCGATCGAGGTGGCGAGCGCCTCGATATAGGCTTCGTCCTCGTAATAAGGCGGCGTCACCCGCAGCGTCGGCTGCGCGCGCAGCCGCGCAAACACGCGAAACACCTCGTCGCAGACGGTGGCCGACGTCGCGGCGGAATATTGCGGATAGAGGGGTACGGCAAGGATGCGATCGCAGCCCTTCGCAATCAGGGCATCGATGCCCGACTTGATCGATGGATTGCCGTAGCGCATCGCCCACTCCACCGTGACCTGGTCGCGGTCCGACAGCATGGCTCCGAGCTTGTCGCTCTGCGAGCGCGTGATGGTCTTGAGCGGCGACTCGTTCTTCTCGGTGTTCCAGATCTTGAGATAGTCGCGCGCCTTGGCGCGGGGGCGGGTGCGCAGGATGATGCCGTTCAGCACCACCTTCCAGATCAAGCCCTGATTCTCGATGACGCGGGCGTCCGAGAGGAATTCCTTTAAATAGACCCGCACGCCGCGCGCGTCGGCGGTATCGGGCGTGCCGAGATTGACCAGGAGCACGCCGACGCGCGAGGGGGCGGGCTGCGTGGCCGGCATCGCGATCTGGGTGGGGGCGATTGTCATCATGATCCGTTGCGTCGCGCGTTGTTCCGAACTTGTCAAGATTGGGCCGGTTTCGCTAGGGTCCGTGCGCAGGGGGAAGAACCATGACGCTGGCGGAATGGTGCGTTTTCGGGGCGCTGCTGCTCTATCTCTTAACGATCGTCTCGATCAAATGGATCAGATTTCGCGGCTTCGACAATTCGCGGCCGCGCGATCCCGCCTTCTTCGAGGACGCCATCGCGCAGCGCGCGCTCGGCGCGCACCAGAACGGCATCGAGACCTTTCCGTTCTTCGCCTTCGCGGTGCTACTCGCCGAATACAGGGAGTCGCCGCAGCGCCTGATCGACGAGCTCGCGGTGCTGTTCCTGATCGTACGGATCGCCTATGTGCTGACCTATCTCGGCAACCGCCCGACGTTGCGCTCGATCCTCTGGAGCATCGGCTTTGCGATCAATCTCGGGATCTTCTTCATGCCCGCGTTGAAGCAGTTCTTGCCGGTGTGAGTTCGTGAAACCGTAGCCCGGATGGAGCGAAGCGTAATCCGGGGTCCCCTCCGCGGCGGCACTGTCCCGGATTGCGCTTTGCTCCATCCGGCTACAACGCCTGCCGCTCAAAAACACGTCGTCCGTTCGGCCGCGATGTAACCCAGCAACAGGCCTGCACCGAGCAGCAGCACGAGGCCGGCGGCGGCGAATTCGATGCCGCGCATGAACAGTGCGCCGCTGCCGTCGCGTCCGGCGCTCAGGCGGGCGGCGATGTCCTTTGCGGAGACGGCAATCACCGCGATGGCTGCGACCGTGATCGCGGTGCCAAGCCCCATCAGCAAGGTCGCGGCGATGCCGGCCCAGAACAGGCCTTGGGCCAGCGCAAACACCAGCACCAGGATCGCGCCCGAACAGGGACGGATGCCGACGGTGAGGATCGCGGCAAAGCCGCGTCCCCAGCCACCGGGGCCGGCGAGTTCGCTCGGCGTGGGGCCGTGGGAATGGCCGCAATGCTCGTCATGGACGTGGTCATGCTGGTGGTGATGATGGGCGTGCGCATGATCGTGACCATGATGATCGTGCGTATCGTGATGGTGCTGACCTTGATCATGATGGTCATGCGGCACGCCCGCGATCGCCGGCACCGGCTGAACCGCCTGGAGGGCACGGATGAAAGTGCGGCCCTTGACCCAGACTAGGCGCAGGCCGAACAGCGCGATCAGGGCGTAGCTGGCGATCTCGATCGCGCCTTCCGCCTTGCACATGGTCTTGGCGGTCGCATTCAGCACCCAGGCCGAGATGCCGACGATCAGGATCGCCACCAGCGACTGCATCAGCGCGGAGGCAAACGACAGCACGATGCCGCGCCGGGCGGTCTCGCGATTGGCGACGAGATAGGAGGCGATCACCGCCTTGCCATGGCCGGGGCCGGCCGCGTGGAAGATGCCATAGGCGAACGAGATGAAGAGCAGCGTCCACACCGCCGAGCCGTCGGACTTCGCGGCGCGGATCGTCGCCGACATCTGGCGATAGAATTCCGATTGCTTGGCCAGCACCCAGCCGATGATGCCGCTGGCCTCGGGCTGGGCGGCTTGTGGCGAACGCGGCGCGCCGAACGGATTTTGCGCGAGGAGATCGTGGAGCGCCGCGTCGGCCACGGCCACAACGAGAAGAACGCCCGCGCAGACGGCGAGCCCGCGCCCGAGAGGCGTGAGTTTCGGCTTCAAGGACAATCCACCGTGATCTTGTTGGCGAACATCATGCCGAAATTCGAATTCTCGCCGTTCATGAAGGTCTGCTCGTTGAGCTTCTGGGCACTCGCGGTGCCGTCGCTCGGCCGGTCAAGTTTCATCTGGCAGCCGGCGGGCGCGCCAACCAGCTTGACCGGGTTGTCCTTGGCCATCTGGAAGTCGATGAAGAAGGAGCGGTCGAACACTTCGAGCATCAATTGCCTGGGCTTGACCGGGTTCTTAAGCGGCAGCGTGAAGTGCAGGGTCAGGACCGTATCCTTGTAGTCGAGGAAATAGTCGACCGGCTCCTGGAATCGCTCCTTCTTGCCGTCGGCTCGCGCGAAGGTGAAATAGGCATATTCCTTCAGCGACTCGACATTGGTCTGCGCCAGCGGCCCGAGCTCCTCGCGCGAATAGGTTCCCTTGGTCTTGCTCTCGAGCCCCTGCACCGCATAGGCGGAGAACATGTCGTCGAAGGTCCATGCATGGCGCACGCCGGTGATGGTGCCGTCGGGAGCGTAAAGCAGCTCGCTGGTCGCGGTGATCCAGACATGCGGATGCGCCCGCGCCGCGCCTGCCGCGAGCGACAGAGCGACGGCGAGCAGCAGTCCGAGAAGGGCGCGCATGCCCATCAGGCCGCCTTCGGGGTGTCGAGCAGGCCGCGGCGGCGCAAGAGCGCGTCGGGCTCCGGCGGCCGGCCGCGGAACGCCTCATAGGCGGCTTCCGGATCGACCGATCCGCCACTCGAGTAGATGTCGTCGTGCAAGCGCTTTGCGACGGCGGGATCGAAGATGTCGCCGGCTTCCTCGAACGCGCCGAAGGCGTCGGCATCCATCACCTCCGACCACATGTAGCTGTAATAGCCGGCCGCATAATGATCGCCGGTGAAGATGTGACCGAATTGCGTGGGACGGTGACGCAGCGATATCTCCTCGGGCATGCCGATCTTCTCCAGCTCGCGTCTCTCGAAGGCGCGGACATCCTGCGCGGCGGAGGCCGGCTGGGTGTGGAATTCGAGATCGATCAGCGCCGAGGAGACGAACTCGACGGTGGCAAAACCCTGGTTGAATTTTCGCGCAGCCAGGAACCGTTGCAGCAGATCGTCCGGCAGCGGCTCGCCGGTCTGATAATGGCGCGCGAACTGCTGCAGCACCTCCGGCCGCTCCTGCCAATGCTCGTAGAGCTGCGAGGGCAATTCGACGAAGTCGGTGAACACGGAGGTGCCCGACAGCGAGGGATAGGTCACGTTGGAAAGCATGCCGTGCAGGCCGTGGCCGAACTCGTGGAACAGGGTGCGGGCGTCGTCGGGCGACAGCAGCGAGGGTTCCCCATCCGCGCCCTTGGAGAAGTTGCAGATGTTGAGGATCAGCGGCGCGACCTCGCCGTCGAGCTTCTGCTGGTCGCGCAGCGAGGTCATCCAGGCGCCGGAGCGCTTCGACGGCCTGGCGAAGTAGTCGCCATAGAACAGCGCCTTGTGCTTGCCGTCCCGCCCCTTCATCTCCCAGACCCGGACGTCGGGATGCCAGACCGGCACATCCTTGCGCTCTTCGAAGGTGACGCCGAACAGGCGCGTGGCGCAGTCGAAGGCGGCGGCGATCATGTGGTCGAGCGCGAGATACGGTTTGATCGCGGCGTCGTCGAAATTGGCGCGCTGAAGGCGCAGCTTTTCGGCATAAAAGCGCCAGTCCCAGGGGGCCAGCTTGAAATTGCCGCCCTCCTCCGTGATCAGCGTCTGCATGTCGTCGCGGTCGGCGAGCGCCCGCGCCCGGGCGGGCTTCCAGACCCGCTCCAGAAGGCCGCGCACAGCTTCCGGCGTCTTGGCCATGGAATCCTCGAGCCGGTAGGCCGCGAAGGTCGGGTAGCCCAGGAGATTGGCGCTCTCTTCGCGCAGCTTCAGGACCTCGACGATGGTCGCGTTGTTGTCGTTGGCATTGCCGTTGTCGCCGCGCGCGGTGAAAGCCTTGTAGACCTTCTCGCGGAGGTCACGCCGGGCCGAGCTCTTCAGGAACTGTTCGACCGAGGAGCGCGACAGCGTGACGATGGCCTTGCCGGCCATGCCGCGTTCTTCCGCCGCAGCCTTGGCGCTGGCGACAAAACTCTCCGGCAGGCCCTGGCGGTCGGCTTCGCCGAGCTCCATGAACCATTCCTGCTCGTCGCCGAGCAGATGATGACTGAAGCTGGTGCCGAGCTGGGCGAGCCTCTCGTTGATCTCCGCCATCCGCGTCTTGGCCTCTTCGGAGAGGCCCGCGCCGGAGCGGTGGAAGCGGGTGTAGGTACGCTCGAGCAGGCGGAGCTGTTCCGGTGTCAGACCGAGATTGGCGCGGTTCTCGTGCAGCTGGGCGATGCGGCCAAACAGCACGGCGTTCATCATGATCGGATTCCAGTGCCGCGCCATCCGCAAGGAAACCTCCTTGTCGATCTCCAGGATGGCCGGGTTGGAATGCGCCGAGACGAGGTCGTAAAAGACTGACGCGACCTTGCTGAGCAGCTTGCCCGAGCGCTCCAGCGCCGTGATGGTGTTGGCGAAGTCGGCCGCGGTCGGGTCGTTGGTGATCGCGGCGATCTCGGCAGAGTGGTCCGCGAAGGCCTGCTCGAAGGCCGGCAGGAAGTGCTCCGGCTTGATCTCGTCGAAGGGCGGGGTCGCAAATGGCGTCACCCACGCCTTCAGCAGCGGGTTGGTCTCGGAGTCCGTAGTTTGGCGGGGTTCTGACATTACAAGTCCCGATTTGTGGCTCGATTGTTGCGGCCAGCTATAGCACGCGATGGGGCTTTTTTGGGCCATTTGCCCTTGCTCCCGGCTGCCTTTTCGGGGAGATTGCGGCCCTTCAAGCCTAGGACCCCTGAGCTCATGAACGCGACTTCCTCCTCTTCTCGTCGGATCGTCTGGCCGAGCGTCATCACCGTCATCAGCGCCGCCATCCTGATCGGCGCCGAGGTGTTCGGCGCGGCGTTTGCCGGCGGCTGGGCGCTCGCGATCCTGTTCGGGCTGGGCGAGCAGGGCACGCACATCCTTCAGGCCGCGCTGTTCGCGCTCGGCGTGCTCGTGATGACTGCCTTCATCCGCGCCGCTCAGCGCGTCGAGCCGTTCACGAAGCGCGGCTGAAGCGCGTACGCGCGCGAGAGACACGCGCGCTGAAAACTTAACGCGCGTTCATCTTCCGGGTCGCTCGCGCAACACTGCGCAAGCAGATGTTAGGCAATTCTGTTCGCAGTCTAAAAAATCTCTTGCGAAGCAGAGTCAAAACACTTATGTGCGGATTGCCCAATTTCGCACGTGCCTGTGGTCGTGTGTCAGTCGGTAGGTATCCGGACAAGAGGCCGGACAGCCGCCAAGGGGTGAAGAAGCCGAGGGGCTCTTCGGAAGTGTGGAAGTCGGAAGGCTCATAGCCGGAAGACGAAAGCAAACCCGGAGTGTCCAGCATCTCTCTCAAAGGGATGCCTTGTCGAAGGTGACTTTGCTCTTTGCAACCGTGACTGGCAGCCGGAGGCGAACCGGCGCACCCCGCTCTCAACGGGGGACGCGACTTAAAGCAACGACGGATCGGGCTTTTTTGGTCTCTACCGGCAGTCCAACGCCGGCGCGGGCTACTGAAAAGGCTTGTCCTTCATTGCCAGGTGTGCGGGCGGGAACATTCCCAACCAATCCACGGCAGCACTGTCTGATCTGAGTCTTTGGCTCGTCGCGCCTCCATCGCGTGATCTGGCCGGAGCGCTCTTATCCGACGTCATTTTTTGAACGGATCCCCGTCGCTGGGCCGTTTGGGAGAGTGCTATGACTGACCGTATCCAGGAATTCCTGCGCAACCGCCGCAGCGAGGGCCTCGACACCGAACCGTGCCTCGTCGTCGACCTCGAAGTCGTGCGCGACAATTACCAGACCTTTGCCAAGGCGCTGCCCGACAGCCGCGTGTTCTATGCCGTCAAGGCGAACCCGGCGCCGGAAGTGCTGGCTTTGCTCGCCTCCATGGGCTCCTGCTTCGACACCGCGACGGTCGCCGAGATCGAGATGGCGCTGGCCGCCGGTGCGACGCCCGACCGCATCTCCTTCGGCAACACGATCAAGAAGGAGCGCGATATCGCGCGCGCCTTCGCGCTCGGCATTCGGCTGTTCGCGGTCGATTGCGCCGCGGAAGTCGAGAAGGTCGCCCGTGCCGCTCCCGGCGCAAAGGTGTTCTGCCGCATCCTCTATGACTGCGCTGGCGCCGAATGGCCGCTGTCGCGCAAGTTCGGCTGCGATCCGGAGATGGCCGTCGACGTGCTCGACGTTGCCAAGCGTCTGGGCTTGGAGCCGTGCGGCATCTCCTTCCATGTCGGGTCGCAGCAGCGCAAGGTGAAGGCGTGGGACCGTGCGTTGGCGATGGCCTCGCAGGTGTTCCGCGACTGCGCCGAGCGCGGCATCAACCTGACCATGGTCAACATGGGCGGCGGTTTCCCGACCAAGTACCTGAAGGACGTGCCGCCGGTGGTGACCTACGGGCGCTCGATCTTCCGCGCGCTGCGCAAGCACTTCGGCAACCAGATTCCGGAGACCATCATCGAGCCGGGCCGCGGCATGGTGGGCAACGCCGGCATCATCGAATCCGAGGTCGTGCTCATCTCGAAGAAGAGCGACGAGGACGAGGTGCGCTGGGTCTATCTGGACATCGGCAAGTTCGGCGGTCTCGCCGAGACCATGGACGAGTCGATTCGCTACGCCATCCGCACCCCGCATGACGGTGCGGACATGACGCCGTGCGTGCTCGCTGGGCCAACCTGCGACAGCGCCGACGTGCTGTACGAGAAGAACCCGTATCCGCTTCCGGTGACGCTCGAGATCGGCGACAAGCTGCTGATCGAAGGCACCGGGGCCTATACGTCGACCTACTCGGCGGTGGCGTTCAACGGCATCCCGCCGCTGAAGACCTACCACATCTGATCGCCTCTCTTTCCGAGGCCTGACGAACCCGGGAGCCGGCTTGCCGGCTCCCTCCCTGACATTTCGATTTCTGACGACGCCTTGGACCGGCGTGCTTTGCGCACGTCGGTTTCAAGCGGGGACTGACGCGCCATGACTGCTCTTCGGAAGACACAGGTTGAACCCACCTCGAAAGCCGCTCCGTTCGCGATCCGTGCGGAGCGTGCTGGCGACGTTGCGATGCGTGAAGCGCTGCTCGATGCGTCCTTTGGCGAGAACCGCCATGGCCGCACCTGTCAGCGCCTGCGCGACGGACGCGCACCCGCCGCCGGCCTTGCGCTGGCCGCGATGCGCGAGGGGAAGCTCGTGGGAACCGTGCGGCTGTGGCACGTCAGCGCCGGAGGCAGGCCCGCTCTGGTCCTCGGACCGCTGGCGGTGGACCCTGCCTGCCGCGAGCTCGGGATCGGCGCCGCGCTGATGCAACAAGCGCTGGCTGCCGCCCGGGCGCGCGGGCATGCCGCCGTGATCCTGCTCGGTGATGCCCCTTATTACGCCCGCTTCGGCTTCTCGCCTGAGAAGACCGGCGAGCTGTCGCTGCCCGGCCCGTTCGAGCGCGACCGCCTGCTGGCGATCGAATTCCATGCCGGCGCACTGGATGACGCCGCCGGGATGATTGTCCCGACCGGCGCAGCCTTGCCCAAACGGAGGGTAGTTCGCGCCCTCCAGGCGCACGCGGCGTAAGAGATCGCCATGATGGCGACGACCGAGCCGCGTTAAGCGGCAACGCCCGGCTGGGCCTGCGTTAAGCTCCATTCCTTTGGGGTTGCGCAGGCCGGCAAATTGCCCGTAAACCCCACGAATTCCTCTTCAGTCGAGGCCACGACCATGTCCCGCCGCCTGATTTCCACCGGCTCCCCGTTCGAGAAGACCGCCGGCTACAGCCGCGCCGTGATCGACGGCGAGTTCGCCTTCGTCGCGGGCACCACCGGCTACGACTACACCACGATGACGATGCCGGCCGATGTCACGAGCCAGTCACGCAACTGCTTCAAGACCATCGAAGCTGCCCTGAAGGAGGGCGGTTTCGAGATGGCCGATATCGTCCGTGCGACCTACTACGTCACCGACGCCAGCACCATCGATGCCCATTTCGCCGTCTGCGGCGAGGTTCTCGGCAACATCAGGCCGGCCGCGACCTTGCTGGTCGTCAGCGCCCTCGCCAAGCCCGAGATGAAGGTCGAGATCGAAGTCACCGCCAAGCGCCGCAGCGCCTGATCCACCCACCCTTTGCCGCCAGCACGTTCCGGAGAAACCATCCCATGAGCCCCGCCTCGCAGATCTACGCGAAGATTACCGGTCCCATCGTCATGGTCGGCTTCGGCTCCATCGGCAAAGGCACGTTGCCGCTGATCGAGCGGCATCTCGACTACGACAAGTCGCGGATCACCGTGATCGATCCCAAGGACGAGGGTCGCAAGGCGCATTGCGAGAAGCACAATGTGCGCTTCATCCAGAAGGCAGTGACCAGGGACAATTATCGGGAGCTGCTGACCCCGCTGCTCACCGAAGGCGGCGGCCAGGGCTTTTGCGTCAATCTCTCGGTCGATACCGGCTCCACCGACATCATGGAGCTCTGCAACGAGCTCGGCGCTCTCTATATCGACACCGTCAACGAGCCCTGGCTCGGCTTCTATTTCGATTCGTCGAAGGGCCCGGAAGCCCGCTCCAACTACGCTCTTCGCGAAGCGACGCTGGCCGCCAAGAAGGCGCGCCCCGCGGGCTCGACGACGGCCGTCTCCTGCTGCGGCGCCAATCCCGGCATGGTCTCGTTTTTCGTCAAGCAGGCGCTGCTCAACGTCGCCGCCGACCTGAAGCTCAATGCCCCCAAGCCGAAGACCAAAGCCGAATGGGCGGACTTGATGCGACAGGCCGGCATCAAGGGCATCCACATCGCTGAACGCGACACCCAGCGCTCCAAGAAGCCGAAAGAGCCGGATGTCTTCGTCAACACCTGGTCGGTGGAAGGTTTCCTGTCGGAAGGCGTGCAGCCATCAGAACTCGGCTGGGGCACCCACGAAAAATGGATGCCCGAGAATGCGCGGACTCACGAAGCCGGCTGCGGCGCTGCCATCTATCTGATGCAGCCCGGCGCCAACACGCGCGTGCGCACCTGGTGCCCGACCCGCGGCGCGCAGTATGGCTTCCTCGTCACCCACAACGAGTCGATCTCGATCGCCGATTACTTCACGGTGCGCGATGCATCGGGCACCGCGGTCTACCGGCCGACCTGCCACTACGCCTATCATCCCGCTGATGACGCCGTGCTGTCGCTGCATGAAATGTTCGGCCGCGCCGCGAAGATGCAGGAGAAGCATCACATCCTCGACGAGAACGAGATCGTCGACGGCATCGACGAACTCGGCGTGCTGCTGTTCGGCCATGACAACAATGCCTACTGGTACGGCTCGCAGCTCTCCATCGAAGAGACCCGCAAGCTCGCGCCCTATCAGAACGCCACCGGCCTGCAGGTGACCTCCGCCGTGCTCGGCGGCATGGTGTGGGCACTGGAAAACCCGAACGAAGGCATTGTCGAAGCCGACGAGATGGATTTCGATCGCCTGCTGGAGATCCAGCTGCCCTATCTCGGCCCGGTGAAGGGTTTTTACACCGACTGGACGCCGCTGACGGATCGTCCGGGGCTGTTTCCGGAGGATATCGACACGAGCGATCCCTGGCAGTTCCGGAACGTTCTGGTGCGTTGAGAGCCGTCACCCAACTCTCCGCTCGTCATTCCGGGGCGCGCCACTTGGCGCTAGCCCGGAATCCATCAGGCGACAGAATCCGCTGACAAATGGATTCCGGGGTCGCGCTACGCGCGCCCCGGAATGACAGGGGACCTACTTCCTCTCGATCGGCGGCGCGATCTTCTCGGCTGGCGCTGGCGGCAATGCTGGTTTTGCCGCGCCGGCGGCGCCTTGCGTCTGCGGATCGGGCCGCGCCGGCTCTGGGGCCGGCGTGGTCGGCCGGTCGCCGCCGGGCTTGGCTTCCGCGGGCTTGTTCTGATCGTCGGACGGCGTGCCCTGAAGCGGTTGCGTCGCCTGGGCCGTCTGCATCCGGGTCTCGGCGCGGATTTGCGCCAGCGACAGGCCTGACACCACGACGCCGGCTGCGAACAGCGTGCAGGCAACCATCAGGTCGAGCTTCAGTCTGCGCTTGTCATATTGGCCGGGCATGTCGATCACCGCCTTTGTCCGCGAGATCAACGAAATCGCCCGGCTACGGTTCCCTGCCTGCGACGTTGGGAACCCGACACCTGCGCGCCAATCGCCACGCTCAATCCGTGGTGCTGACTTCCCAGGTGGCGTGGCGGACGCCGGGCAGATGCTGGAGATCAGTCGCCACTGCATTCAGCTCATTCGGATCGACGGCGGTCGCGACCAGCTTTGCCACGATCTCGATCAGATCGTCCCCAGTTTCGACCATTTCGATGTCGGCCACCAGATATTTTGCGCTCTCAAGCTTCTCGACCAGCCGGTCACGCATGTCGGGCAAGGCGTCCGGTGCGACCGCGAGCTTGAAGTAGTAGGTCGCCTCGGAGGTCTTCTCGTTCAGCGGAATGCGGTTGATGGCGTTGACCAGCGGCCGCAGCATGGTGTTGCCGGCAATCACGAACACCGTCAGCGCCGCGGCCTGCGCGACCATGTCTGCGCCGGCGCAGGAGCCGACCGCGGCCGAAGCCCACAGCGTCGCCGCGGTATTGAGCCCGCGCACGTCCATGCCCTGCTTCATGATGACGCCGGCGCCGAGAAAGCCGATGCCCGAGACGACGTAGGAGATCACCCGCACCGCGCCGTCGGCGCCGGCCAGGTGCATGGCGAGATCGACGAAAGCGGCGGCGCCGACCGCGACCAGCACGTTGGTACGCAGGCCCGCGGTGCGCTGACGATATTGCCGCTCAGCGCCGATCAGCGTGCCCAGCACGAAGGCCGTGAACAGGCTGACCAGCGTGTCCGCAAAATCAGCGATCTGGAAGGTCGTCAGAAACCGCATGGCCCCATCTACGGTCGGAACGATGACAGATTAAAGCTCCAGCAGGCCGCCGTCCCCATTTTCGTCGGCGAACGCCAGCAGCGTCCCCTTGGCGTTCCAGGCGAGCGCGGCCACCGGCGGGGTGCCATTGCGGCGGACAAGGATCTCGGCACCGTCCTCCAGACGCACCATCAGGACGGTGCCGTCGCTATAGCCGGCGGCGGAGATGTCGTTCCTGGGATGGCAGGCAACGACCGACACGCGCGCCTGGAGCGGCGCAAGCATCGCGGGCTCCTTGCCCATCGGGCCGTCCTTGCTGGCGAACGGCCACAGGATGACCGTGTCGGCGCCCGAGGTCGCCAGCGCCTTGCCGCCCGCGCTCCACGACATCGAGCGAACGCGGCCGGGATAGCCGGTCATGCGCATGTGCCTGTTGTCGGCAAGCCGCCAGCCGTGCAGCGCCGATTCGTGCATCGTGGTGACCAGGAATTTGTTGTCCGGGCTGAAGGTGACGCCGAGATGCGAGCCGGCCCAAGGCAGGAATTCGGCCGATCCCGCCATGTTGGGAAACCACAGCGTCGCGCCGTTGTAATGGGCGATCGCGAGACGCTGGCCCTTCGGCGCAAACGCGAGGCCGCCGACGGTCGAGGGCACATCGAGCGACTTCTCCTCGCTCTTGCCGCTCTTGAAGAAGGCGGTCTTGCCGGCCGACCAGGCGTAGGCCCCATCCGGATGCAGCGCCACCGCATCGATCCAACGCCGCTTCGGGTCAGTCGCAAGCAGCGTCACTTCGCCCTTGGCGTCGAGCGACACGACTTTTCCATCGTCGCCGCCCATCACGAGGCGCTTGCCGTCGGAGGCCGCCGACAGAATGCCGCCGCTGTGCACGGCGACCTTGCTGATCTCGCCCTGGCCATCCACGAACGCGACATTCTCCTCGCCGCCGACGAAGGCGGCGCGGCTGCCAAGGAAATGCACGGAGGTCACAACCATCCCGAGCGCGAGCGGCTTGACGCGCTCGGTGACGGAGACGATCGAGGCGGAATCGGGGTCCGGCGTAAACTCTTTCATCACGAGACGATGCAGCTCTCGAAGCCCTGGCGAATGAGCTCTTGCGGCAATTCGCGGCCGATGAAGACGAGGCGGCTCTCGCGCGGCTCGCCGTCCTTCCACTTTCGCTGGTGGTTGCCCTCCAGCATCATGTGCACGCCCTGAAAGACGTAGCGGTCATCATCGTCGTGGAAGGCGAGAATGCCCTTGGAGCGCAGGATCTTGCCGCCCTCCACCTGCACCAGATTCTGGAGCCAGGGCATGAACACGTTCGGATCGAGCGGCTTGTCGGTTTTGAGCGACAGCGACTGCATGTCCTCGTCGTGATAGTGCTTCAGGCCGTGGCCGTGATCATGATCGTGGTGATGGTCGTGGCCATGATGGTGATGATCGTGGTCGTGGACATGATCGTCGGCATTCAGGAAGTCCGGCTCGATGTCGAGGATGCGGTCGAGGTCGAAGGCGCCGCGGTCGAGCACGTCGGCCAAAGCCACCGAGCAGCGCTCGGTGCGGTGCAGCTTCGCATAGGGGTTGATAGCGCGGATGCGGGCCTCGACCTCGGCAAGCTCACCCTTGGTGACGAGATCGGTCTTGTTCAGCACGATGACGTCGGCAAAGGCGATCTGGTTCTTGGCCTCGGGCGCGTCCTTGAGGCGATCGGACAGCCATTTGGCGTCCGCAACCGTGACCACCGCGTCGAGGCGCGCGTTCTTCTGCACGTCCTCGTCGACGAAGAAGGTCTGGGCGACCGGTGCCGGATCGGCAAGACCGGTAGTCTCGACGATGATGGCGTCGAACTTGCCCTTGCGCTTCATCAGGCCTTCCATGATACGCACGAGATCGCCGCGCACGGTGCAGCAGATGCAGCCGTTGTTCATCTCGAACACTTCCTCATCGGCCCCGATGATGAGGTCGTTGTCGATGCCGATCTCGCCGAATTCGTTGACGATGACGGCGTACTTCTTGCCATGGTTTTCCGACAGGATGCGGTTCAACAGCGTGGTCTTGCCGGCGCCGAGATAGCCGGTCAGGACGGTCACGGGAATTTTTGGGGCGGTCACTTCAGACATAACAACTCCGGACTTCGGGCTTTTCGCGCGACGCGAGGCGGGGTGGCCCCTGCCCTAATGGTCAAGCGCGCTGGTCAGGGTCTTTATATTGTGCCTGACCATATCAATGTAAGTGGGTGCAGGCCCCTTTTCGCCGGTCAAACCGTCCGAAATCAGGGTCCCGCCGACTTTTGAGCCGGTCTCCGCCGCGATCCGCCGGATCAGCCGGTCGTCGCTGATATTTTCCAGGAACACGGCTGGGATTTTCTGGGCCTTGATCTGGCCGATGATGGTGGCGATGTCCCGCGCGCTGGGCTCGGTTTCCGTGGAGACGCCCAAGGGCGCGATGAACTGGACGCCGTATTCAGCGGCGAAATAGCCGAAGGCGTCATGGGTCGAGATTACCTTGCGCCGCTCCTGCGGGATTTTGGCCACGGCTTCGCGGACCTCGCGGTCGAGCGTTTCGAGCTTTTCCAGATAGACCTTGGCCTGGGCGCGGAAGAACTTCGCGTCGTCAGGGTCGGCCGCGGCCAGCGCATTCGCGATGTCGGTGACGTAGACCTTCGCGTTGAGGACGGACTGCCAGCCATGCGGGTCGGCGGCAGAGCCGAGCTTGAGCGGTGCGATGCCGGCGCTCGCGGTGACCACATGCGCCTTGCTGCCCGAGGACTGCACGAGGCGCGGCAGCCAACCCTCGAGACCAAGTCCGTTCACAACGACGAGCTTTGCGTCCGCGATCCGCTTCGCATCGCTGGGCGCGGGCGTGTAGACGTGGACGTCGCTGTCGGCCCCGACCAGCGTCGTCAGATTGATCCGGTCGCCGCCGACATTGCGGACGAAGTCGGCGAGGATCGAGAAACTCGCGACGACCTTCAGCTGCTCCGCGGCGTGCAAGGGCGAGGCGATGAGCAAGAGCACACAAAGCAGGATGCGCCGCATCGCTGTCACGCTTCCAGATGCCGGCCGGGAAACAGCTGCCTGACGACGCCGCCGACCCGGCCGAACAGGACGGAGACGGTGTAGAGCGCGCTCGCCACCAGAATGATCGCAGGGCCCGACGGCACACGGGTCTGGAACGACAGCACGAGACCTGCATAGCCGGAGACGGCGGCAGCGACGACCGCGATGCAGATCATGACGGTAAGATCGCGCGACCAGAACCGCGCGATGCCGGCCGGCAGGATCATCAGGCCGACCGCGAGCAGCGTGCCGAGCGCCTGAAAGCCGTTGACGAGGTTGATCACGACCAGCGCGAGGAAAGCGAGATGCGCAGGCCCGCCAGCCCGGCTCACGGTGCGCAAGAACAAGGGATCGACGCTCTCGATCACCAGCGGACGGTAGATCACTGCGAGCACCAGCAGCGTCACCGTGGCGTTGAAAGCGACGACCAGCAGCGTCTGGTCGTCCATCGCCAGAATATTGCCGAACAGCACGTGCAGCAGGTCGATATTGGTGCCCTTGATCGAGACGATGGTCACCCCCAGCGCCAGCGATGCCAGATAGAAGGTCGCGAGCGAGGCGTCCTCCTTCAGCCCGGTCGAGCGCGCGACGAGGCCTGCGAGGATTGCGACGGCAAAACCTGCGATTAGGCCGCCGGCCGTCATCGCGAACAGATTGAGACCGGAAAGCAGGAAACCGACAGCGGCGCCGGGAAGGATTGCATGCGCCATGGCGTCGCCGACCAGGCTCATCCGTCGCAACATCAGGAACACGCCGATCGGCGCACCCGCGAGCGAGAGCGCGATCACGGCCGCCAGCGCACGTCGCATGAACTCGAATTCGGTGAACGGGCCGATCAGCGCGTCATAGAGCATCGGATATCAAGCCGCCCGTGAGCGGGCATCATCGGCCGAGCAGGCGGCGGCGCTGTCGTCGAAGGCTTCGCACATCCGCATCGCGACCATCAGGTTTTCCGGCGTCAGCACTTCCGCCGTCGGGCCCCACGCCACAGGGCCGCGCGCCAGCACCAGCGTCTCGCTGAAATGGGTGCGCACCATCTCCATGTCGTGCAGTGCGGCCAGCACGGTGCGGCCTTCGCCGTGCCAGTGCTTCACCAGCGCCAGCAGATCGGCAGTGGTCTTGCTGTCGATGGCGTTGAAGGGCTCGTCCAGCACGATCAGCCGCGCGTCCTGGAGCAGCACGCGCGCAAACAGCACGCGCTGCATCTGGCCGCCCGAGAGTGTGCCGATCGGACGGTTTTCGAAGCCGTTGAGGCCGACGGAAGCGATCGCGCGGAGGATGTTTTCGCGCGCCGCCTTGCCGATGCCGCCGAACAGGCCGGTCCCACGCCACAGCCCGGTGGCAACGAAGTCCAGCACCGAGATCGGGAAGCTGCGGTCGATCTCCGCACTCTGCGGCAGATAGGCGATATCGCGGCTGTCGAGCCCGCCGAGATGGATGCTGCCGTCGAGCGGCTTGAGGATGCCGACGATGCCACGCAGCAGCGTCGACTTGCCTGCGCCGTTCGGGCCGATCACGGCCAACAACGCCCCCGGCGCGACCTCCCCGTTGAGGTGGTGCACGGCGGGATGGCGGTCGTAGCCGAGCGTGACGTTGTGAAAATGCAGCGCCGCCATGGTCACCTCATCGCCAGGAAGACCACGCCCCAGAGCACGGCGCAGACCGCGAGCGCGGCCGCGAGGCGGGCGGCCATCGTCATGCGCAGGATCGACCAGTGCGCCGCCTGAGCCGGATGCGGAGAGGCCGCACCGTGGACGTGTGCGTGGGTGTGATCGTGTCCATGCGAATGCCCGTGGTCATTGAAATGGCCATGGGAATGGCCATGAGCGTGGTCGTGATGATGGGCTTGGGACGCGGCGGGAACCATGCCGGAACGTTATATTATAACATTACCTCTGTCCACGCCGGGCTCAGGGCTTGCCGATCACCATGGCGATAGCGGCGGCGACGAACGGGAACGGCACCGAAACCGCACAGCGGAACCAGACGAAACGGGCCGGCATGAACGGAATTTCCCATAAAATCACCCGTTGGAAGGCAAACAGCGCCCAGGCGACGACATAGGCGACCACTTGAGGCACCCCGCCGCCCGATTTCAGCGCCACCGTACCGATGGAGAACCCGATCACCGGGCCGCCGGGCGTCGCGGCACCCGCGACCACGGCAGTCGCGACCCCGAGCCAGCCGCTGCCCGGCCCCAGCCAGCCGCTGATCACCTCCTGCGGGATGATGGCGGCGATGTAGCCGGAGCCGATCACCCCCAGCGCGATCCGCGGCACGATGTTGATGAAATCCATCGAGCCTTCGCGCAGCGAGGCCTTGAACACCGATGGGCCGCGGCGAAAGGCGATCAGGCCGACGCCGAATACCGAGCCCCACAACAGGATATCGATCAGAAGCGCGGCGCTCAATTCTCGTCGTCCTTCAGGACCGGCTTCGGATAAAGCCGGACATAGACGAAGCGACCGAGCGCGCCTGCGAGCACCGGCAGCGGCAGCGAGATGACGATGCGCCACAGCGTGAAGTCGGTGCCCATGATCGGGATTTCCCAAGCCACCGCCCGGCCATAGCCGATCAAGGTCCAGCTCACGACCACGGCGATGGTGGCACCGAAATCGGCGCCGACCGCCAGCAGCGCACTCGCCACGGGATAGGCGGTGAAGGGACCGCCGGGCAGGATCGCGCCGAAGGCGGTGCCGATCAGAAGGCCTTTCAGGCCCGAATTCGGCCCGAGCGCGCGCGAGACTTTCTCGTGCGGCAGGATCTCGGAGATGAACGCTCCGAGCAGGCAGCCGGCCAGCACGCGCGGCAGGATGCCGCCGAACAGCGAGAGATCGTGGGTCAGTATTTCGAGAACACCGTCGGTGCCGTCACGCCGCCAGACCAGACCCGCGCTCACCGCCACCAGCGCTGCGATGATGATGGTGGACCAGCCGATCGGCTTGCGCACGCGGCCGGGCCGCGGTTCGGAGTCCGCGTCCTCGGCGGGCGCGGTGTCTTTCGGGAAGGGTTCTGACAACGGGCGCGTTCGGCTCGAGGGTGATGCCCATCCTGATTAACGGCGCCGCAGATGCGATGCAAACGGTACGATGACGTGAGCGATGCGCACCTCGCGCAGGGCCATGCGAGCCGAAATGCGAATTCCGCACAGCAAAAAAGGCGGCCGCGCCTGCGACCGCCTTTTCGTTTATGTCATTCCGGAGCGGCAAAGCCGAACCCGGAATCTCGAGATTCTCTGGTGCGGGAGCCCGCACCATAGTTCGATGCTGCGCATCGCCCCGGAATGACGGAGTGAAGCCTCAGGCCTTGTCGAACAGGGACTCGACGTATTCCCAGTTCACGAGGTTCTCGACAAACGCCTTCAGATAGTCGGGACGGCGGTTGCGATAGTCGATGTAGTAGGAGTGCTCCCAGACGTCGCAGCCGAGGATCGGGGTGGCGCCGTGCACCAGCGGATTCTCGCCGTTCGGGGTCTTGGAAATCTCGAGCTTGCCGTTCTTGACCTGGAGCCAGCACCAGCCGGAGCCGAACTGGCCGACGCCGGCCGCCTGGAAGTCCGTCTTGAACTTCTCGAAGCCGCCGAGGTCCTCGTTGATCTTCTTCTCGATCTTGCCCGGCAGCTTGGTGCCGCCGCCATTGGGCTTCATCCAGCTCCAGAAATGGATGTGGTTGTAGTGCTGGCCGGCATTGTTGAACACCGCGGGGTTCTTGCCGAACGAGCCCTTGACGATCTCCTCAAGGGACTTGCCTTCCCATTCGGTGCCCTTGAGCGCGTTATTGCCGTTGGTGACATAGGCCTGATGATGCTTGTCGTGGTGGAATTCGAGCGTTTCCTTCGACATGAATTGCCCGAGGGCGTCATAGGCGTAGGGGAGTGGGGGCAGCGTAAAGGTCATGGGTGTTGTCCGCGACTGATGGGGGAACGAGACTTAACGGTCACCCCTTATAGAAGGTTCCGTGGCTGTTAAATACCGCGAATTTCCCAAAAGGCGCGGTACGGCGGCTTGGCCCGATTGCATAAAATCGTCGCAAGGATGTGGGGCGTTTCAACCGGGCCGCAAAATATCATTGCCTTTGAGGTGCTTATGGCAGAACGAAACGCACCGACGGCGCGGAGATGCGAAAGAGCAAGCGATGAGCATCGAGATCGACATTTTGAACGGCGACGCCTCGTGGCGGATGGCGGAGCCGCTGCATCAGGCGGTCTTCGGACCTGATATCGTCGGGAAGCAGCCCTGGGCTCACGTCAAATGGGCCAATGCCGATTTGCGCGTGCTGATCGAGACGCCCGAGGATGGTCTCGTCTGCCATGTCGGCATCTACTTCCGCACCGTCACCTGGAACGGGCAGAAGGTTCACATCGGCGGCATCGGCGGCGTCTGCACGCGGGAGGACCGGCGCGGCCGCGGCTATGCGACGATGGCGATCGATGCCGCGGTGCATACCATGCGCGCCAACGAGGCGGTCCGCTTCGCGCTGCTGTTCTGCGAGCCGCACAATGTGGCGTTCTACCAGGCCCGCAGCTGGCTCCCCTTCAAGGGCGAGGTCTATTGCGAGCAGCCGGAGGGGCGGATCCGCTTCACCTACATGGCGCCCTATGTCTGCAATATCGTCAGCGCGCCGACGCTGGGCACCATCGACCTCTGCGGCCTGCCCTGGTGAGCCCTGCGTGAAGCGAGGCTGGTGCCGGCGCTCCACGCTATATAGTATGTCGAGCATCATCCAATATTCCGCGCGGTGACACATGACGATCGACGCCTCCATAGACGCCGTGCCGCCGCCTGCCCCGGTCACCTCCCCCATCGCCAGCTTGCTGACGGCACCGATCCTGCCGACGCTGCTGCGGCTCGCGATCCCCAACATGATCGCGATGGTCGGCAGCACGCTGGTTGCGATCGCCGAGACCTCCTATATCGGCCGGCTCGGCACCATCCCGCTGGCAGCGATCGCGCTGGTGTTTCCGTTCGCCATGCTGAACCAGATGATGAGCGCTGGCGCGATGGGCGGTGGCGTCTCGTCTGCGATCAGCCGTGCGCTCGGCGCAGGCGACCGGAACCGTGCGGCGACGCTGGCGCTGCATGCCGCCATCATCGGCCTCTGCGGCGGGCTTTTCTTCACGGTGACGATGCTCGTCTTCGGCCGCTCGTTCTTCACGCTGCTGGGCGGGCGCGAGCGCGTGCTCGAGGAAGCCAGCGGCTATTCGCAAATGCTGTTCTCCGGCGCGGTCGCGATCTGGCTCGTCAACACGCTGGCCTCGGTGATCCGCGGCACGGGCGACATGCGTCTGCCCTCGATGGCGCTGATCGGGACGAGCGTGCTCCAGATCGCGCTCGGCGGCACGCTGGGGCTCGGCCTGTTCGGTGTGCCGCAATTCGGCATGCCAGGTGTCGCTGCCGGGCAATTGATCGCGTTCACCTGTGCTGCGATCTTTTTCCTCTGGTATCTCTGGTCCGGCCGCAGCCGGCTGCCGCTGGATTTCCGCGCCTTCCATTTCGATCGCGCGTTGTTCTTCGACATCCTCAAGGTCGGCGCGGTCGCCTGCCTGTCGCCGCTCCAGACCGTGCTTACCATTTTGATCTTCACCAAGATCCTGGCGACCTTCGGCACCGAGATGCTGGCCGGCTACGGCATCGGCTCGCGGCTGGAATTCTTGCTGATCCCGATCACCTTCGCCTTCGGTATCGCATCGGTGCCGATGGTCGGCATGGCGATGGGCGCCGGACAGGTGAAACGCGCGCGTCGCGTGGCCTGGACCGCGGCCGCGGCCTCGGGAATCACAGTCGGCCTGATCGGGCTCGTCATCGCGCTCGATCCGTCACTGTGGGTCTCGCTCTTCACCAGGGATCCCGGCGTTGCTGCCGCCGCGCACAGCTATTTCCACTGGGCAGGCCCGACCTTCGTGTTCTTCGGCATGGGCGTGTCGCTGTATTTCTCCTCGCAAGGCGCGGCGCGCGTCGGCGGTCCCGTGCTCGCCTCCACCGCGCGGCTACTGATCGTCGCCATCGGCGGAGGCACCCTCATGATGGCACAGGCTCCAGCCTGGACCCTGTTCGCGCTGGTCGGCGGCGCCATGGCGGTGTTCGGGCTTTCGACCGCAGGCTCGGTCGCCTTGGTGCGCTGGGGCAAATGAGCGCAGGTTACACGCAGGCAAATAAACGCAGGAATGTGATTCCATCCAGCGTTGCACTATCCTGCTGGGCTGCTATGGAGGCGCTCCATTTCGGGGCTCTCTCCATGACTTCAAGATTCGCTGCTCTCATCGTCCTTCTGGCTGCGCTCCTTGGAGCGACTGCCGCCCATGCGCAGAGCGTCGACGGGACCTGGCTGACCCAGGCCGGCGATGCCCGCGTCAAGATCAGCAAATGCGGCGGCGACATCTGCGGCAACGTCGTCTGGCTGCGTGAACCCCACGACACCGCGACCGGCCTGCCTGCCACCGACAGCAAGAATCCCAATCCCGCCCTCGCCAGGCGCCCGATGATCGGCTTGCCATTGTTCAGCGGCATGCAGCCTTCAGGGCCGAACAAATGGTCGGGCCAGATCTACAATGCCGACGACGGCAGCACCTATGCGAGCAGCGTGACGGTGACATCAGCGGATTCGCTGCGGGTCGAAGGCTGCGTTGGCGCGCTCTGCGGCGGCGAGACCTGGACGCGCGCGGGGCGCTAGCGCTTCACGCCATCATCGCCTTCAGCGCCGTCGCAGCCGAGGCGTAGCCACCCCGCGCGCCGTCGATGAAATGGACGTGGTCGCTGCGCAGCGGCGATGGGGTAAAGCAGGTCATCATCGCGGCGTCCTGCTGGTGGAGACCGTAGCGCACGATGCCGTCGCGCGCGGCAGTCGCGAGACGATCGCTGAGGGCGCGCTCGAGCTCCGGCGTACAGTCGAGGATCATGCGCAGGCCGTCGTCATATTTTCGGAAGTCGGAGTTCTCCACGACCTGCCGCGTATAGAGCTTCGGCACGAAGCCGCCGACCTTGAGATCGAAGCGCATGATCAGATAGACGAAAAGCGTGTAGGCCAGCACCCGGGCGCGGCGTGCGAGCAGCGGACCCCCGCGCATGGTGCGCGCCTCATATTCCAGTCCCTGCGGCGGCCATGTCAGCGGCGGCCCTTGCGGCGGCACGGGCCGACCGGCGTCCGGGCTGCGCTCGACGAGATGGATGACGTCCTCGATCACCTTGCGGAAGACCCGCGGGTCGGCGCCCAGAGCCGGCATCACCAGCACCGACAAGATGAGGCCGCGCGCGGCCGGCATCACTTCGAAACGGCAGGACAGGCCGGAGAGATCGGGCTGCGTGCCCGCGGGCGCTTCCGCGACCGCGAACTCACCGCGCTTCATCGCCGCATCAGCCCAAGCGAGCCCGCCACCGGAGAACATCGCATAGGACAAATTGGCCGATGGACCGAAGCGCGCGACGCGCACGTCGAGGCCCTGAGCGCGGATAGCCCTGACCGGCACCAGCGCGACACGCATCGTCAGATCGAGATCCTCCCGCACCCAGGTCGCGGTCGCGGCCAGCGCTTCGTGCGCGCGGTTGAGATCACCCGGCGCGACCGCGAAACTCGCGCCGTCGCCGCCGAACACGAAGGGAAATTCGCGTCCCTCCAATGCGTTCGTCACCGCCGCGATCACGGCGGCACCGGCCATGTTCACCGCCTTGTAGCGCTGCGCCGCGATAGCCTTGGTGGAATCTACGATGTCGGCAACGCCGACGCTCCAGTCGTCGGGCAGCGGCGAATACAAAGCGGGGTCCATCAGGCTGGTGAAGCCGCGAAAGACCGGAATGCCGCTATAGAACGCTGATGTCATCGGATGATACCGGATCTTGGACGCACGTCCAAAGAGACATACGTAGAAGAATCGATTCGGGTTCGCCGGGGCGCGCCCTTGCAACCCTTGGCCGAAATAGACCCGGACAACAAGATGAGGGCGCGCTGCAATGCCACACAAGGTCATTGATCGGCATCAAACAGCTGCGCGCAAATGGCGTCTAGTCTCGATGATCTGACATGGTAGCGCGGGAACATCGACGTGTCCGACTCCGACAGGAAGGACCCCATCGCTCCGGTAAGCCGGCGCACCGGGCGTGATCCGATCAGCGCGGTGAAGATGCCGGAAAGCCTGACCGCGGCCGTCGATCATTGGGCCGAAACCCATCACCTGTCGCGCTCAGATGCCATCCGCACGCTGGTCGAGCTGGGCCTGAAGGTCGCGCCCCCGGCACTCCCGCCAGGGCACCCGCTCGCTTCGGATGCCACCAGGATCGAAGAGCTTGCGGTGCATGAACTCGAGGGACTGCTCGATCCTGCCCTGTCTGAAGACGAACGCGAGCGCCGGATCCGGCGCCTGACCGACGGCCCGCCGGAGTTCTCACACGAACGGATTGACCTGCCGAAGCACCGGACCTGAATGTCTAGTGCAGCTTCTCGTCCTGACGCTTGCGCAGCGCAGATGAGGGTACGTCGTGGCAGCCGACCAGACGCACGAATTTCTGCGGATACATTTCGTAACCGTGATCACCGGAATTCTGATGAGACATCGGCTCGCAGTGAACGGGCTGGCCGTGAACGTCGCTTGGCTGTGCGCGCTTTGCCGACGCCTTGCCCGGGTTCGAAGCGGTCATGGACTGCTCCCTATCGATTAGGGCAGATCGATTGACGTAAGCCAATCGATTGCGCGGCATCTTACGACCAAATCCGGATGATGTCATTGCGCCGGATCAATGCAATTGTGGCGATGGAGTTCCGCCTACGCCGTGTTGCCCGCGTCGACCGTGAACACGGTACCCGTCACATTGCGGCCGCCCTCTCCCAGCAGATATTCCACCATGCGCGCGACGTCGTCGGTCTCCGGCAGGCGGCGCAGCGCGCTGCGGCCGGCGATGCGCTTGCGGCTATCGTCGGAGAGATTGTGCGTCAGCTCGGTGTCGATGAAACCGGGCGCGATCGCGTTCACGGTGATGCCGAGCTTGCCGACCTCGCGCGCGAGCGAGCGGGTGAAGCCGGTGGCAGCGGACTTGGTCGCACCATAAACGGAGAGGCCGTTATAGCCTGTCGTCGCGATGATCGAGGAGATGTTGATGATGCGGCCGGCCCCATCGGCCATCATCTGGCGCACAACATATTTGGTGAGAATGATCGGCGACAGCACGTTGAGCTGCACCAGCGCCTCGATCTCGGAATTGTGCATGGTCGCGAGCAGGCCTTCGGTGCCGAGGCCGGCATTGTTGACGAGGCCGTAGATCGGGCCGAATTCGTCGCGCACGAGCTTTGCATAAGCGGGGATCGCGTCGATGACGGCTAGGTCGCAGGCGCGGAAATGCAGGCGCCCCCCCGACCCGGCAATCGCCGCCTTGAGCTCGTCGCTCTCGCGCCGCGCCGCCGCGATCACGTTATATCCGCCATCAACAAGCCGCTGCCCGATTGCAAGGCCAATGCCGCGGCTGCCGCCGGTGACGAGGACATTATGCATCGGTGCGCGCCAGTTTGCCGGCCGGGGTGACGTCGAGCGCTTCGACGAAGCGGATCACCGCCGGCACCTTGTGGGACGCGAGCTGCGCGCGGCACTGATCCAGGATCTGGTCGCGGATCTCTTTCGCGCGCGCCGGATCGGTGCCGTCAGCAAGGATCACGTCAGCAACGACGATGCCGCCGGTGATCGGGCTCTTGCGTGACTTCGCCCGGGACATCCGCACGTCGGGATGGCGGTTGATCACCGCCTCGATCTCTTCGGGGTGAACCTTCAGCCCACCGATATTGATGATGCCGCCGCGGCGGCCGACGAAATAGTAGCGGTCGCCGCGCAATTCGACGATGTCGCCGCTGTCGACATACCCGTCTGCATCGGTGAGCGCAGCCGCGTCGCGGCCGATATAGGCGTGCGCCGTGCGGGTCGAACGGATGCGGAGCGAACCGTCGACGACCTTCATCTCGACGCCGTTACGGTTGCCGAGATAGTCGGCCGGAAAGCCTTCCAGCCCGTCATTGACGGCAAAACCGACGCCGGCCTCGGTCGATGCATAGGCATGGCCGACGGAGGAACTCGGGAACGCCGCCTTCAGGCCGTCCAGCACCGCCTGGTCGGCGATCTCGCCGGAGAGGCGGACATAGCGCGGCGCGAACTGCGCGGCCGAGCCGCTCATCAACAGCTTGCGCCAGTGCGAGGGCGTGCCGGAGATGTGGGAGACGCCGCGCGCGTTCAGCCGCGTGACGTGATCGCCGAGCGCCTCATGCGGATCGGACAGCACCATCGAACCGCCCGACAGGACGGCGCGGAGGAATATCTGCAGGCCGCCATAGCGGCGGATGTCGTAGAACGTCGCCCATACCGGCGCGGGTCCGCGCGCCGGACCCTCGGCGACGATGGCGCCGGTGAGTGCTTCCAGCGTATGGCCAGCGATTTTCGGCACGCCCGACGTGCCCGAAGTGAGCATCAGCCATTCCGTGGCGCGTTCGGTCCTGGCCGGCGCAGTGGCTTGAAGCGGCAGCTGTGCGGTGACAACCAGCGGCACGCCGGTCTCGGGCCAGCGATCGGGCTCGTCGGTGACGACGGCATCGATCCCGGCATCCGCCATCAGCGCATCGAGATGCGCGGGGTTGAGATCGGGCGGACATAGCAGCATGCGACGGGCAATACCGTCGAGCTCGATCATGGCAAGGCCCGATCGGAGCTGGTCGGACAATTTCAGCAGCACCGCGCGGCCGGACAGCTCGCGCAGGCGGCCACCCAGGACCGTCTGCGACAGGATATCCGTCAGCGACACGACATCGTGCGCGTCCGACAGCGTGCGGCCCGTCAGCTCCGCGCCGAGATGATCGCGCAGCGCAAAGATCTCACGCGGGGACATTTTCGTAGGCCCGCACGAAATCGCCCACGGTGGCGGGGAACGCTGCGTCCTCGGAAATAGTGAAGGGGTCGACGCCGGTCTCGTCCTCGAGGCGCGCCACCAGGATGGCGAAGGCGAGCGAGTCGAAGCCCGTCTCGTGCAGGGACAGGTCGTCCGAGAGCGCGGGAAGCGCGACGTGCTGCTCCTTGGCGATCTGCTGGATCGCTTCAATGACCTTAGACCGTACCGACATGGCTGGCTCGCTTCTGTTGTCGTTCGTGTTGCGGCGGTTCTTGATGACCGCCTCCCTTGGCCGCTTGTTTACCCGACAGAAGTAAATGGCTTCTTGGACAATTCGGATAAAATTGGACCTATCTCCAATTTTCGCGCGGCTAGAGCCGGATCGTACCCTCGTTGATTCGCGTATAGGCCTCCGCGTCCAGCGCGACATAGGTGCCGGCCTTCGGGTCCAGCATGAACAGAGGATCGGAGACCGCGCGGGGATCAAATCCCTCGCGCGCGAGCTCGGCCTTCTTCTGCTTGAACGTCTCGGTCGCATCGAGCTCGCGCGAGATGCGTATGAAGACAGGGTGAGCATAGGCCGGCAGGCGCTGTGCGAGATGGGCGGGCAACCCCTCGAGGACGAAGCCCTCGTTGACCACGATCGCGCTCATGCCGGCGCGGCCGTCGGTGCCGGGGATGCTGACGCCGTAGGTGGTGGCGTCGATCACGCCGGTGAAATCGCGCACGGCGTCATTGACCTCCGAGGTCGCGACGTTCTCGCCCTTCCAGCGAAAAGTGTCCCCGATGCGGTCGACGAAGTGGAAGAAGCCCTTCTCGTCGAGCCGCATCAGATCGCCGGTTCTGAACCAGGAATCGCCCTTGGCAAAGACATCGCGCAGGATCTTCTTTTCGGTCTCGCTCGCCTCGGTGTAACCCTCGAAGCGACCGCCGCCCTCATCCGCCGTGCCGATACGGCCTATGGCTTCGCCAGCCTCGCCGCGCGCGCAGGCGATACAAAACCCATCGGCATTGCGCAGCGGCACGCCGCTATCGGAATCAAGCTTGACGAGACCGGCGGGGAAACGATGCGCGAGCAGCGGCGGAACGCGGCCGATCGCGCCGGGCTGGCCTTCGACGTTGAAGAGCGAGAAATTACCTTCCGTCGCCGCGTAGAATTCGAGGATGCGCGGAATGGCGAAACGCGCCTGAAAATCGTCCCAGATGTCACCGCGAAGTCCGTTGCCGCATACGAGCCGCAAGCGATGCCGGTTCTCGTATTCCGACGGAGGGGCCTTGAGCAGATAGCGGCAGAGCTCGCCGATATACTGAAACAACGTGCAGTCGTGGCGCACGATGTCCGGCCAGAAATTCGACGCCGAGAATTTATCCGCGATCACCACCGAACCGCCGGCGGCGAGCATGCTGCATGGCGCGACGATGCCGCCGACCGAGTGGAACAGCGGCAGGCAATCGTAGAGCCGATCCTGCGGCGTCGCGCCCGTGAGGCCGGCAAACCAAAAGCCCCAGTTGAGGATGCGGCGGTGGCTGATGCTGGCGGCTTTCGGCAGGCCGGTCGTCCCGGACGTGTAAATCAGCAGCGCCCGGTCGTCGATGGTGACGCCGCCACGCTCGTCCGGCGAAAGCGGCCCGTCATCGAGGGCGGCAAGCGCGACATCGATCGGACGCTCGCCGCGGGCATCGCCATGGGTCCAGACCTTCGCTTCCGTCTTCAGGTGCGGCGACGCGCCGTCCAGCGCCTCCGCAAGCTCGTGCGCGACAATGATGTGAGCGGGCTTTGCCACTCCGATGCAATGCGCGAGCGATTGGCCTACGAGCTTGGTGTTGACGAGCGCGACCACGCCGCCGACCCGGCTGATGCCGAGCCAGGCCGCGACATAGTCGATGCCGTTCGGCATGATCAGCGCGACAGTGTCGCCCTTGGCCACACCGGCCGAACGCGCCCACCGCGCATAGCGATTGATGCGTTTCGAAAGCCCCTCATAGTCGAGGCTCACGTCCTCGATGGCCAGCGCAATGCGATCGGGCTGGCGCTGCGCCCAATCATCGACGACGTCTGCGAACAGCCGGCCCGGCAACGTCTCGATCCGTGCGGTGAGTTCGATCGCCTTCAGCCAGGTTTTCGAAGCCGAAGGTGCACGCGCGGCTTTCGGTTGCTCGATGACGCCGGTTGTCATGCCGTTCATTCTTTCGAAACGTGTCTGCTGGTTCCCGGCAGCTTAGCTCGCCCGCCCTGCCCAGGTGTTAAGAGACGAGGTAAAACCGGGTTAGCGCGCGATTAACTCTAGCGATCCTTTACCAAATCGGTGGGATCGGCGTGCGCGGGCACGCTCACCGGCTACGAGACGAGTTCGTTCTACGGTGTCGGCGCTCCGCACGACACGCCGCGCGAGATCGTCGATCTGCTCAAGCGCGAAATCGACGCCGCGCTGTCGACGCGGAGATCAAGTCCCGCATCGCCGGGCTCGGCGCAATTCCGCTGCACGGCAATGCAGGCGAGTTCGGCGGCATGCTGACGGCGAGGAACCGACCGCTGGCTGAAGGTGGTGGAGTTGTCGGGCATCCGGAAGGAGTAGCGACCGCACCTGCACGCGACGCGGAAGCGCTGAATCCGCGCATCGCTAGCCGCCTCGCTGATGGCGCGAGCGCTGCGGCGGTGCGTTGAACGGATAATACGGATTGAGATCGCAGGTGGCGGAGCGGCCCGAAGCGGTGGCGCGGCACTGCGGCAGCGAGGTGAAGGAGCAATCGTACCACTCCCCGCCCCCGCTGTTCGCACCGGAATAAACGTGCATGCAGATGGGATAGTGCGGATCGAAGGTCTGTGCACGCGACGGCGCGGCCGTGAGCAGGGCACCGACGGTCACGATCAGGCCGAATGAGCGACGCATTAAAATTCCCCTGAAAGCCGCATTGCGGAACGCTAGTGCACCTTCTTAGGGCGCCGGCGCGGCGGCGGCGGTTCATCGAAAGCATAGTAGGGATTGACGTCGCAGCTTGCCGAGCGGCCCGAGGCCGTGGCGCGGCACTGCGGCAGCGAGGTGAAGGAGCAGTCGAAATAGTCGCCGCCGCCACCGCCGAAGCCGCCGGGCATGTAGACGTGCATGCACACCGGATAACGTGGATCGTAGGTCTGAGCGCTGGCATCTGCCGCCACGAACAGCGTGGCAATCGCGGTGAGGGTCAGGATCGGCAAACGCATGGAGAAATCCTCGAATCGTTCATGTCGGCAGCCCGGATGCCAGCCACCTCGTATGGCATAACACCACGGCAGAGGCGACCGTTCCTCAGCGCAGATGACGCCAAGGTGAGTGTGGTCCGACCGCTACCCGCCGAGCCCCTGCAACACCAGCCGATTCAGCCTGGCCGCAAACGCGGCAGGGTCTTCCGGCAGTTCGCCATCCAGGATCTGCGCCTGTTCGAGCAGGAGCAGGCTGAGGTCGTCGACCGCCTTCGAGCCGGCCTGAGCCTTGGTGATCGCGGTGACCAGCGGATGGCGCAGGTTGATCTCGAGGATCGGCTTGGTGCGCATGCCACGGTTCTGCTGGGCCAGGATGCGCTCGAGCTCGCGGCTCGGTCCCTGGCTGTCGGCGACGAGGCAGGAGGCGGAGCTGGTGAGACGCGTCGATGCCTTGACGTCGCTGACGCGCTCGCCGAGCGCGGCCTTGATCACCGCGATGGTGGCGGCCTCGTCGGCGGCCGGCTCGTCCTTCTTCGCCTCGTCCGCCTCGTCGACGCGCGGGATCAGGTCGAGGTTGAGGTCACCCTGGCTCAGCGACTTCAGCGGCTTGCCGTCGAACTCCGATGGCATCGAGGTCCAGAAGGCATCGACGGGATCGGACAGCAGCAGCACTTCGATGCCGCGCGCAGTCGCCGCCTCGAGCCTGGGGTTCGACTTCAGCCGCTCGATGCTGTCGCCGACGAGATAATAGATCTCTGTCTGGTTCGGCTTGAAATCGGCGATGACGTCCTTGAGCGAGCGCTTCTCGCCCGCAGTCGTGGTGAAACGCGACAGCGCGAGCAGCTTTTCGCGGCGTTCGAAATCCTCGTAGATGCCTTCCTTCAGCACCGCACCGAAGGCCTCCCAGATCTTCGCGAAGTTCTCCGGATCCTTCTCGGCAAGGCTTTCGAGCTCGGACAAGACGCGGGTCGCCACGGCCTTGCGGATCTGCGCGAGCTGCGGATTGTTCTGAAGCATCTCGCGGGAGATATTGAGCGGGAGATCCTCGCTGTCGACGACGCCGCGGATGAAGCGGAGGTATCCCGGCAGCAGATCGGCATCGTCGGTGATGAAGACGCGGCGGACATACAGCTTGACGCGCCCCTTTCGGTTCGGCTCGAACAGGTCGAACGGCTTGGTCGAAGGCGCGAACAGCAGCACGGCGTAGGAGTAACGCCCCTCCGCGCGATAATGCAGCGTCATCGCGGGATCGTCGAAGGCGGAAGCGATCTGCTGATAGGCCTTCTTGTAGTCTTCCGGCGTGAGCTCGGATTTCGAACGCTGCCACAGCGCGCTTGCAGAATTGATCTGACGCGGTTCGCCCTCTTCGGGCACGAGTTCGATGGGGAAGAGGATGTTGTCAGAATAAGCGCCGACGATACGTTCGATCTCGTAAGCTTCGAGGTATTTCTTCGCATCGTCCTTGAGATGCAGAACGATCTCAGTGCCGCGCTGCACGCGGGCCGCATCCTCCTCGCTGGCACGCGCGATCTCGAAGCCCGAGCCGCCCGAGGACGTCCAGGTCCAGACGTCGCTCTCGCCGGCGCGGCGGCTGACCACGACGATCTTGTCGGCGACCATGAAGGCGGAATAGAAGCCGACGCCGAACTGGCCGATCAGGCCGAGACCATCCTTGGCCTCCTTGAGCTTCGACACGAAAGCCTTGGTGCCGGAGCGGGCGATGGTGCCGAGGTGGTCGATCAGTTCCTGCCGCTCCATGCCGATTCCGTTGTCGGCGATCGCAAGCGTTCCGGCCGTCTTGTTCGGAATGATCCGGATCTTGAGCGCGTCGCCCTCGCCCAGCAGCGCCGGATTCGCGATCGCCTCATAGCGCAGCTTGTCGCAGGCGTCCGAAGCGTTGGAGACGAGTTCGCGCAGGAAGATATCGGTCTCGGAATAGACGGAGTGCACCATCAGGTGCAGAAGCTCGGAAACCTCGGCCTGGAAGGGCTGCGTCTGCACAGCCGTGTCTGACGTCGTCATGCGTTTACCCGGTCAATCGAAAGGGGAAGAAACCCGGGATATAACGCGACGTGGCAGGGGATCAAGTAGATGTCAGCCATCGCCCTCCGGGCGGAGGGCGACTTGTCCGTGGCAAACGCCGATCAGGTCACACAGCGGCCGGGCTGGAGCAGTTTTGCGACCTCGGTCAGGGAGCTGACCATCGGCTCGCAGGCGATCGTCGGCTTTTTGCGGCTCTGCTTCTGGTCCGGGAGCAGCACCGGCGGCGGCTTGGCGTTGCCGGTCTCGATCACCGCGGGGACCCGCAGCAGCACCGACGTGTCGGCCAGATCGTTCAGCCGCATCGACACGGTGCGGGTCGGAACCTCCTCCTGCTTGATGTCGGCGAGCCGGTCGGCTTTGCTGGAGCGATTGACGTTATGGCCCGGCTTGTCAGCGACCGCCTGCCAGCGGTCGGCCAGATCATGGCCCGAGGCGAGCTGCACGGCGCCGACTTGGACGGCGCCGACTTGGACGGCGCCAAGCGTCGCGGCGATCGCGACGGCTCCTAAAAATACCTTTTGAATCTGTGACATGGCTGTCGGTCCCTCGCCCCATGGCGATCGCGGGAACAACGCGAGGAGAGGACCCAGAGTTCTCAGTCGTTAAGATCACTTAACCGTGTGCGAAAAGGGCACGGTCCGCGCGAAAAATTTCGCAACCGCCTGGAACGACTTTCGCGGACGGGAGTCGTCTCAACAGCCGGCTATTCCCCCCTGCCCCATAAGCCGGCGACGTAGGGCGCGACTGTGGTGATGCCAGTCGCGCCTTACTTTTGTCTGGAGTTCAGTTCGCCTTCCCCGCGAGCCACTCCCGCCCCTCCCCATAGAGCTTCTCGACCTCAGGCCCGGTCAGGCCCGGCATGTCGCGCTTGACCTTGTAGCCGATCAGCTCCTGCATGTAGGCGAGGTGGCGGTAGCCTTCGGGCAGCGCGGCAAGGGCTTTCTGGTCGAGCTGAAGTGTCGCGGCGGGGTCGACCGGGTCGATCCGGTCCTTCTCGTAGATCGGCTGGCGGCGGACGATGCCCCATTTTCCCTGCCGCTTCTCCAGGAAATCGTAAAAGCGCCCGGTGCAGACGACGTCGCAGGGCACGTCGTGCACCGGCGCGCGCTGCGAGATGGTCATCTTGGTCTGCGCGATGGCGCGCACCCCCTCGAGATCGATACTGCAGCCGCCGAGGAAATGCAGGATGCGCACGCCCTTGGCGAACCCCTCCTGGCTGACCCTCATGAAATCCCGCGCCGGCCCCTGAAACCAGGTGGCGGACATCCAGCCTTCCTCGTGCCAGACGGTGGCAAAGCGCTCCCAATCGCCGGCGTCGCGCCACACCGCCCAGTTCTCGACGAGGTCGCGGATGGCGAGGCGGTCGAGGAGTTGCTGGTCCATGAACACGTCTCCGATGGCGCTGCGGCTGCAACGCGGCCGCTGCGCGAGGTATGAGCGGTGAATTCGATGGCCGTCAAGCGTGGCAACCTGATCAACGAAAATCCGGCGCACCTTGCAGCACGCCGGATCGGGATTCGTCACATGCCGGGCGTAGGCGCTTCCTTACGCCGCCGGCACTTTCGGCGCGCGGTTGCGGGAGTTGCGCTGGAAGAACAGCGCCTGGCTCGCCACCGCCGACACCATCGCCGGCTGGAATGGTTTCGAGATCAGGAACGCCGGCTCGGGGCGCTCGCCGGTAAGGAAGCGCTCGGGGTACGCGGTGATGAACACCACCGGCACCTCGAAGGTGCGGAGCAGCTCGTTGACGGCGTCGAGGCCCGACGAGCCGTCGGCGAGCTGGATGTCGGCGAGGATCAGGCCGGGCCGCTTGTTCTTTGCCAGCGCGACCGCATCGGCGTGGGTGCGGGCTACGCCGACGACATTGTGGCCGAGGTTCTTCACCAGGCTTTCGAGATCCATGGCGATGAAGGTCTCATCCTCGATGATCAGCACGTCGGTGGCGATCTCGGCGGCCATCTCGCGCCCTGCGGCATCTGCAAGCCGGCGCGTCTCGCCGACGTCGGTGCCGAGGATATAGCCGACCTCTTCTTCCGAAAATCCCTCGAGCGAGAGCAGCAAGAAGGCTTGCCGCGGCAACGGCGTGATGTTCGACAGCCGTCGCTCCGGCGGCATCGGCAGGTTCGTCACCTCGGAATCGTCGTTGACAGACACGGAATTCCAGATCTGGGTGAACAGCCGGAACAGGCCGGCGCGCGGCCCGTGGCTCTCGTCGAGCACCGACGGATCTCCCAGCATGGCTTCCAACATGGCTGCGACATAGGCGTCACCGGAGGACTGGCTGCCCGTCAGGGCGCGTGCGTACCGGCGCAACAACGGCAAGTGTTCAGCAACAAGCTGTGAACGGGACATCCCCACTCCATATCATCTTCGGGCCGACCTTGACGTGCAGGCGTTAGGCGGGGGGCCCGGGTTCCCCTGCTGGGCTGATTACGCCTCAGATCAAGAAAAGTTCCGCATGGGGGCGGAACTTTTTCTCGCAGCTCGCATTGAGCCTATCCAGGGAACGGCTCCCGGTTGAGAGAACTTCTCGATTTTACAGTTACTTAACTCGGGGAAACGTGGAACAGGTCATGAAAGATCTCAAGTCTCAAGCCAGCAAAAGCACGACCCCCGGTAAGGGAGGGCTCACTCCGGAGATCCAGTCCCGGATCGGGCACCAGCTGCGCGCCATGTACGACGACGTGGTGCGGCAGGGGGTTCCGGACCGGTTCGCGGAACTGATCAAGAAACTTGATGCGCCGGGAGCGACACCCCAAGTGGAAAATGGTGGCGGTTCTAACGACAACAACAATGGGAGGGATTGATGCCTCTCACGGACTCCCTGCGTAACGACATCCTGGCGGCCGTGCCCAGTCTGCGCGCGTTCGCCATCTCGCTCAGCGGCAATGCCGATCGCGCCGACGATCTGGTCCAAGAGACGCTGTTGCGCGCGCTCGCCAACATCGACTCGTTCCAGCCCGGCTCCAATCTGCCGGCGTGGCTGTTCACGATCCTGCGCAACCTGTTCCGCTCCGACTATCGCAAGCGGCGGCGGGAAGTCGAGGATGCCGAAGGCAATTATGCCAAGACGCTGAAGACGCAGCCCTCGCAGAACGCCCATCTCGAGTTCGAGGAATTCCGCACGGCACTCGACAAGCTTCCGCAGGACCAGCGTGAAGCGCTGATCCTCGTCGGCGCCTCCGGCTTCTCCTATGAGGATGCGGCCTCGATCTGCGGCTGCGCAGTCGGCACGATCAAGAGCCGCGTCAACCGCGCGCGCTCGAAGCTCGCGGCGCTGCTCTATGTCGACGGCGCCGAGGATTTCGGACCCGACGAGACCATTCGCGCCGTGATCGGCGGCAGCGGCGGCTGACGGCCGGCCTCAATCGGACTGAGACCGCGATGAAGGCGGCCGCTTCCAGCGGCCGCCTTCGCACGTCTGACGTGATCACGTCTGAAACGTGATGCGGCGGAGCCTGCGTCGCGTCGATCACTCGTCCACGAAGGTCACTGTCTCGGCCACGCTCGCACGCGACGTGCGGTAGCTGTTGACCTTGTGGGCGTTGTCGGCATAGCCGAACGAGATACCGCAGACGATGCGGCGGTCAGCAGGCAGATTGAAATGGCGGCGGATCAGGCCGGAGTGGCGCGCAAGCGCTGCCTGCGGAATCGTGCCGAGCCCGAGCGCCTGCGCGGCCAGCATGAAGTTCGAGACATAGGCGCCGCAATCGATCGCACCGTAGATGCCGAGCGGCTCGTCGGTGTGGATGATGGCCACATGCGGCGCACCGAAGAAATTGTAGTTCTCCAGCGCCTGCTTGGCATAAGCCATCTTGTCTCCGCGCGCGATGCCGAGCGTGTTGTAGAGCTGAAACCCGCTCTCGCGGCGGCGTTCGAGATAGGCGCCGAGATATTCGCGCGGCGGCGTGAAATCATAGTCGTCCCCGAGACCGCCCGAAGCCTCCTTGTAGATCAGCTTGCGGAAACGCTCCTTGGCCTCGCCGCTGGCGATGACGACCTGCCAGGGCTGGCTGTTGCACCAGGACGCCGTGCGCTGTGCGGTGGTCAGCAAATGTTCGATCGTCGCGCGATCGACTTCCTTGGCCAGGAAGGCGCGCACCGAATAGCGCTCGTTGAGCAGCTCTTCGAGTACGCCGATGCGGTTGTTCTGATTGACTGCAGCGTCCATGGATCAGCTCGCACTTTTCTCGTAGGGTGGGCGAAGGCGCATAGCGCCGTGCCCACCGACAGACTTACCTCGGCGCATCTGCATATGGTGGGCACGCTTCGCTTTGCCCACCCTACGAGATGCAGCGAGAGGCTAGATCACCGTCCCTTGTTCGGTATCTTGTTATACGGCACGTCCTTGTCGACGCGGATGTCGCCCGGCAATCCCAGCACGCGCTCTGCGATGATGTTGCGCAAGATCTCGTCGGTGCCGCCTGCGATGCGCATCGAAGGCGAGGACAGCAGCATCTGCTGGAACTGGCCCTGCACGGTCTCCTCGTCCGCGCCGGTGAGAACGCCGGCCGCGCCCTGGAGGTCCATGGCATAGGTCGCGATGTCCTGCAGCATCATGCCCGAGACGAGCTTGCCGATCGAATTCTCCGGCCCCGGCCGCTCGCCCTTGGACAGCGCCGAGATCGCGCGGTAGCTCGTGTATTTCAACCCGCTCGACTTCACCGCCCAGCTCGCAAGTTTTGAGCGCACGGCGGGATCGTCGATGGCGAGACCATCCTCCAGCATCAGATTCGAGCAGAACTCGAACATCTCGGGGACGCCGGTCGCAAGCCGCGAACCGATCGACATGCGCTCGTTCATCAGCGTGGTCAGCGACACGCTCCAGCCCTCGCCGATGGCGCCGAGGCGCTGGCTGTCGGGAATGACGACGTCGGTGAAATAGACCTCGTTGAACTCTTGCATGCCGTTGGCCTGCTTGATCGGGCGCACCTCGACGCCGGGGCTCTTCATGTCCAGGAAGAACATGGTGAGGCCCTTGTGCTTGGGCACATTGGGATCAGTGCGCGCGATCAAAAGTCCGTAGTCGGAATAGTGCGCGCCGGAGGTCCAGATCTTCTGGCCATTAACGACCCAATCGTCGCCCTTCTTCTCCGCGCGTGTGCGCAAGCCGGCGACGTCAGACCCGGCCGACGGTTCGGAGAACAGCTGGCACCAGATCTCCTCGCCCGCGGCCAGTTTCGGCAAATGGCGCCGCTTGGCGTCCTCGCTGCCAAAAGCCATCACGGTTGGGCCGCACATGCCCTCGCCGATCTGAAACGGCTGCGTCAGCTTGCCGTAGACGCCTTCCTCCTGCTGCCAGATCACACGCTCGATCGGCGTCGCACCGCGGCCGCCATATTCCTCGGGCCAATGCAGGCAGGCCCAATTGCCTTCGGCCTTCTTCTTCTGCCAGGCTTTGCCGACATCGACGATGTCGTGGTTGGCCAGCCGGATGCGGCCGAGCGAGGATTTTGACAGCTCGGTCAAGAACTCCTTCGGCGCATTGGCTTCGATCCATTTGCGCGCGGTCTCGCGGAATGCGGCTTCCTGCGGGGTGTCGTCGAAATTCATGGCGGACCTCTTCGTTCTTGCTCTGTCTTAGTCCCTCATGGTGAGGAGACGCGCAGCGCCGTCTCGAACCACGAGGCCCCAGTCGGGCCTGCATCCTTCGAGACGCCGCGTTCCGCGGCTCCTCAGGATGAGGATCATCAACCTCTTCCCTTCGTAGGGATCTTGTTGAACGGCACGTCCTTGTCCACCCGGATGTCGCCGGGCAGGCCCAACACCCGCTCGGCGATGATGTTGCGCATGATCTCGTCGGTGCCGCCTTCGACGCGGGTACCCGGCGCCCGCAGCAGCATCGCCTGGAAGCGGCCGGCGAGTTCGGAATCTTCAGGACCGCTGATCACACCTGCGGCGCCTTGCAGATCCAGCGCATAGGTCGCGACATCCTGGATCATGGAGCCCGCCACCAGCTTGCCGATGGAATTTTCCGGTCCCGGGCGCTCGCCCTTCGACAGTGCCGAGATCGCGCGCATGCTGGTGTATTTCAGCCCGCTCGCCTTCACCGCCCAGTTGGCAAGCTTCGAGCGCACTGCGCGGTCCTCGATTGCCGGGCCGTCGTCCAGCATCAGGCTCGAACAATAGTCGAACAGCTCGGGGAAGCCGGTCGAGACGGCCGCGCCGATCGCGCTGCGCTCGTTCATCAGCGTCGTCAGCGAGACGTTCCAGCCGTCACCGACCTCGCCGAGGCGCTGATGATCGGGAATGCGGACGTTGGTGAAATAGACCTCATTGAAGTCCGACGCACCGCTCGCCTGCTTGATCGGCCGCACCTCGACGCCAGGGCTCTTCATGTCCAGGAAGAACATGGTGAGGCCCTTGTGCTTGGGCACGGTCGGATCGGAGCGGGTCAAGAGGATGCCGTAATCGGAATAGTGCGCGCCCGACGTCCAGATCTTCTGGCCGTTGATCACCCAGTCATCGCCATCCTTCTCGGCGCGCGTGCGCAGGCCCGCGACGTCGGAGCCGCCGGCGGGCTCGGAGAACAGCTGGCACCAGACCTTTTCGCCGGAGGCGAGTGGCGGCAGATAGGCGCGCTTATGCTCCTCGCGCGCGAACGCCATCATGGTCGGCCCGCACATGCCGTGGCCGATGATGAACATGCGGGATAGCTGTCCAAACGGCCCCTCTTCCTGCTGCCAGATCACACGCTCGATCGGCGACGAACCGCGGCCGCCATACTCCTTCGGCCAGTGCAGACAGGCCCACCCCGCATCTGCCTTCTTCTTCTGCCAGGCCTTTGCCACTTCCAGAATATTGGCGTTCTTCAACTGCGTGCGGCCGAGCGAGGACTTGCGAAGCTCTTCCTCATACTGCTTCGGTGCATTGGCCGCGATCCAGGCGCGAGCAGTGGCGCGAAATTCAGCTTCCTGCGGGGTATCGTCGAAGTTCATGACGTTGCCTTTGCCTACGCCGCGTTCTTCTTGCGCATGCGGTCGATCAACTGGTCTTCCCAATAGGACAGGCTGCCGAGCCCGAGCGCCATGGCGTTGGCGCGGCGGTAGTACATGTGACAGTCGAACTCCCAGGTGAATCCCATGCCGCCGTGGACCTGGATGTTGTTCTTGGCGCAGTGCTGGAACGCCTGCGTCGCGCTGATGCGGGCCGCGGCAGCGGCTTCCGGCAGCTCCGCGGCGTTGGTCGAGAGCGCCCAGGCGCCGTAATAGCTATTGGAGCGCGCCAGCGTCGCCGACACATACATGTCCGCCAGCATGTGCTTGACGGCCTGGAACGAACCGATCTGTCGGCCGAAGGCGATGCGGTCGAGCGCGTAGTCGCGGCCCATCTCCAGCGCACGGTCGGAGCCGCCGACCTGCTCGAACGCGCAGAGCACCGCGGCGCGGTCGAGCACTTGAGTCAAGATGCTCCAGCCTTCGCCGGCCGCGCCCAGCGGCTCGGCCTTGCAATCCCTGAAAGTGATCTCGGCCTGCCCGCGGGTCGGATCGAGATTGGTCAGGCTTTTCACCTCGACGCCGCCGTCCTTGAGATCGACAACGAACAAGGAGATATCGCCGTCGCGTCCGCTCGATCCCGTCCGTGCCGCGACCACCGCGAAGTCGGCGATCGCGCCATCCGCGACCGGCTTCTTGACGCCATTGAGTACGCCATTCGCAGCCGTGAGCTTGACGTTCTTCGGTGACGGATTGCCTTTTCCCTCGAACAGCGCCAGCGTGCCGATCGCCTCGCCCGAGGCAATCGCCGGCAACCATTTCTTCTTCTGCGCGTCACTGCCTGCAATCAGCAGCGCTTCGGCAGCGAGATACACCGTGGAGGAAAACGGTACCGGTGCGTTCGCCCGGCCCATCTCTTCAGCGATCACGCAAAGTTCGAGATGACCGGCGCCCGCGCCACCAAAATCCTCGGGAATGGCGACACCGAGAAAACCCATCTCGGCGAGGCCCTTCCAGAGCTCCTTGTCGTAGGGCGCCTTGCCGTCGAGGACTGCGCGCACCGCCTTGGGCGGGCACTTCTCGGTGAGGAATTTGCGCGCCTGATCGCGGAGCTGCTTCTGGTCGTCGGAAAAATCGAAATTCATGGCGCGTATCCGTGTTGATGATGTCGATTACTTGAGAATGATGACGTCCCGCTCAGGCTTGTCGGCATAAAGCCGCTCGACCAGCGGGGCACGGCGCTCGAGGCCGGCGCGCTGGTTGATGTAGCCCTTGTCAGTGAGCTCGTTACCGTCGATCGAGGGCGGCTCGGCCATCAGCATGGCGCGCGCGATGATGCGGCTGCTGGCGCCTTCGCACTCCTTGTTGTGAGCCTCCAGTCCGCGCCTGAAGCAAGCGATCACCTCGGGATGCTTCACTGCATCATCGAAGCTGAGATCGGGGTTGCCGACGAGTTGGCGGCAGGCATGCAGGTTCGGCCAGGCCAGCAGGCCGATGAAGGCGCGATCCTGCCCCGCGACCAGCGCATCATGCACGACGGGCGTCGCGGCCGCGATGGCATCGGTGCGCAGCGAGCCGACATGGACGAAGGTGCCGGTGGTCAGCTTGAAATCTTCCACCACGCGCCCGGCAAAGATGATGCCTTTCACCGGATCGGTGTCGTCGACGAAGATTCCGGCGTCACCGATGCAATAAAAACCTTCCTCGTCGAACATCTTCTTCGTCAGATCAGGCTGGCCGAAATATCCCGGCGTGACGTTGACGCCGCGCAGACGCAACTCGTATTTCGCTCCGCACGGCACCATCTTCAACTCGACGCCGGGGAACGGCAGGCCGATCAGGCCGACGCGCTCGGTGTCCCAATAGGTGCCGGTCGAGGTCGGCGCGGTCTCGGTCGAGCCCCAGCCGGTGTAGAACACGATGCGCTCGCCGGTGGTCTTCACGGCGAGAGCCTGCATGCGGTCGTAGAGATCATCCGGCAGCCGCGCGCCGCCATAGGCCATGATCGAGAGGTTCTTGAAGAAGGAACGGCACAGCGCGTCGTCCTTCTCCATGGCGGCGGCGAGCGCGGCATAGCCGGCGGGCACGTTGGCGTAGTAAGTCGGCGAGATCTCGCGCAGATTGCGCAGCGTCTCATCGAATTGGCCCGGCATCGGCCGGCCGTCATCGATATAGAGTGTGCCGCCATCGACCAGGATCGGGTGGAACGCCGCGTTGCCGCCCATGGTGTGGTTCCAGGGCATCCAATCCAGCATGGTCGAGATCGGATCGCTGGGATCGCGCGGCCGCACCTGCATCATCATCGCCGCATTGGCGCACATCATCGCTTGCGTGTTGATGACGGCCTTGGGCATGCCGGTCGAGCCTGACGTGAACAGCAGCTTGCCGACGGTCTCAGGCGTGATCTTCGCGATCGACGATTCGACATCGGCAGTCACGGCCGTCGCCGCGAGCTCGGCAAAGCTGACGCTCGCGATACCCCCGCATGGCCGCAAGACGTGAACGACGGTGACGCCTGTGAGATCGAGCGCTTTCAGCGCCTTCTCGAAGGTCGGGCCGTCCTGCACCATCACCACGCCCGGCTTAATCAGGTCGAACAGATATTTCAGCTTGACGTGATCATGGCTCATCAAGGAGTAGGCCGGCGAGACAGGCGCGGCCGGGACGCGCACCTGCATCGCCGCCTGCGTCATCAGCGCGTGCTCGATCGAATTGCCGGAGAGGATCGTGACCGGGCGGCCGTCGAGCGCGAGATTGAGCAGGCCTTGCGTCAACGCATCCACGGTGCGCTTGGCCTCCCCATAGGACACCTTACGCCATTCGCGGTTAGGGCCGCCGCGCTGGGCAAGCCAGATCCGCTCGGGCGCTTCCTTCGCCCATTTTGCCAGCGAAGCCGGGATATGCTTCTCGTAGGTCTGCAGCGGGATGCGCGACTTCAGCACCACCGTGCCGTCGTCGCGGCGCTCGACATCGATGTCGCGCGCAAGCCACTCGACCTTGCGAAAGGCGGGCTTCGTCATCACCGCCGCCGCGCTTCCACTCATTTTGCGTCTCCCGGAATTTCTCGTCCTTTGCGGATCTTCATTGTCAGCGCCTGATATAGACAGGCTTTCGCTTCTCAAGGAAGGCCCTGATGCCTTCCGAAAATTCCTCGGAGCGGCTGCACAGGACCTGGTTGCGATCCTCCATCGCGATCACGGCTTCCAGCGATCCGGCATCGACGCTCATGTTGAGACATTCCTTGGACAGGCGCAGACCCACGGGCGACGCCGTGATGAGCGCGTCGACATAGGGTTCGGCGGCGGCGTCGAGCTTGTCTTCGTCAACGACCTCGGAGACCAGCCCGACCGCGAGTGCGCGTTCGGCGCCGATGAAGCGTCCTGTGAGGATCAGCTCCGAGGCCACGGAGACACCGACCAGGCGTGGCAGGAAATAGCTGGTGCCGATGTCGCAGCCGCCAAGGCCGAGCTTGATGAAGGCGCAGTTCATCCGCGCCGATCTCGTCGCGATGCGGATGTCGGAGGCGAGCGCAAGTGCAAAGCCGCCGCCGGCGGCCGCGCCCTGTACCAGCGCGAGGATCGGCTGCGGACAGCGCCGCATCAGCATCACGATATCGGCGATGCGCCGCTGTGAGTCGAGCGACTCGGTCACATCAGGCGACTCCTGCTGCCCGGCACGGCGCGCCATCGCAGCCTTGAGATCGAGGCCCGCACAGAAATTCTTGCCGGCGCCCTTCAGCACCACAACGCGCGTATCGCGGTTGCGCTGGAGGCCCTGGAAATAGGCGTTGAGCGCGTCGATCAGCGCAGGATCGAGTGCGTTGAGGTGTTCGGGACGATTGAGCGTCACGGTGTCGACGCCGTCGTTGTGCTCGATCAGCAGCGGTTGGGACATGAGGCGCCTCGTGCTTGCCGCCGTTCGCGGTGCCGATTGCTGCGCCCTCTCCCCTTGTGGGAGAGGGCATGTACGCTGCGAACCCGGAATTCGCTTGGGTGAGGGGTCTGTCTCCGCGGATAGAGACCCCTCATCCGGCGCGCTACGCGCGCCACCTTCTCCCACAAGGGGAGAAGGAAAAAGAGTCCTACCGCGGCGCCATGCGGATCGCGCCGTCGAGGCGAATGGTCTCGCCATTGAGCATCGGGTTCTCGACGATGTGCACGGCCAGCGAGCCGTATTCGTTGGCGTCGCCGAGACGCGCGGGATGCGGCACCTGGGCCCCTAAGCTCTTGCGGGCCTCTTCGTTCAAGCCCATCAGCAGCGGCGTCAGGAACAGGCCGGGGGCGATGGTGTTGACGCGGATCTTCTGGCTCGCGAGGTCGCGCGCGGCAGGCAGCGTGAGACCGACGACGCCACCCTTCGACGCCGCATAAGCGATCTGCCCGATCTGGCCTTCGTAAGCCGCCACCGAAGCGGTGTTGACAATGACGCCGCGCTCTTCACCGACCGGCTCGATCGTGACGAGGCGCTCGGCGAACAGACGCAGGCAGTTGAAGGTGCCGATCAAATTGACGTTGATGATGCGCGCGAACTTTTCCAGCGGGTAGACGCCGTCGCGGCCGACGATGCGCTGCGAACCGCCGATGCCGGCGCAGTTCATCAGCACGCGCGCGACGCCGTGCGCGGCTTCCGCCTTGGCGATCGCCGCCTTGATCTGCTCCTCGCTGGTGACGTCGGCGTGAAGCGCGATGCCCTTCACTTCGGCGGCAACCTTCTCGGCGTTTTCCTTGCTCTGGTCGATCACGCCGATCCTGGCGCCCTTGGCGGCCATGGCGCGGGCGGTCGCGGCGCCAAGGCCCGACCCGCCGCCGGTGATGAGAACGGCTACGTCTTTCAACTGCATCGCTTGTACCTTTCCTTGGGCGTTTCTTCTCTAGACTTCTGCGTTCTGGCCGGAACATCCGGCCGCGGCAGCTTCCTCGATATTCGTGAGGATGCCGCCGCAGATCAGCGTTTCCATGTGCTTGATGTATTGCCGGCAGACGTCGTCGGTGACCGGGCCGACGCCGGTCGCGCGTGACATCGCGTGCCGGCCGAAGAACAAATGATCGCAGGCGCCGATCAGGCTGGTGTAGAACAGCACCGGATCAGTGGCGCGGAATTCGCCCTGACTGACGCCTTCGGCGAGCAGGCGGCGATGGAAATCCAGCAGCGGTGCGACGAAGAATTTCGAGACTTCGTCCGCGGAGCCCGCGACGCTCTCGTGCAGCAGATAGTGGATCAGCCGGTTCATATACGGAAACCGGTGATAAGCGCGGATGATCCCGCCGATATGCAGCTTCAACTTGGCGGTCGGCGTGATCGGTTGGGCCAGCAGGTATTCGAGATTGGACAATTCCGTCCCCGCGTCGCGCTCGAGCAGCGCCAACAGCAGGCCGTCCTTGTTGCCGAAGTGATATTTGACCAGCGCGGCGTTGGCGCCGGATTTCTGGGCGATGTCGCTCAGCGAAATCTCGATCGAGGAGCGTTCGATCATCAGCTCGCTCGCAGCCACGAGCAATTTCTCTGCCGTGGAATTCTTTCCGCTGGGGAGCCTGTTCGGTACGCTGGTAGTCACGGAGATCCCTGATTTTGGCGCGAGAGCGGCCGCAGATAAGCCCAAGCAGCGCCTCCCCACAAGAGTTAATTGATCGATTGACTAACCAACCACTCACCCCTTAAATCCGCCCCGACAACCAACCGTTCAAAATAATTCAGGGAGAAACCGACATGGCCGAGGCTTACATCGTCGCCGCTGCGCGTACCGCCGGTGGGCGCAAGGGGGGTCGCCTCGCCGGATGGCATCCGGCAGATCTCGCCGCGAAGGTCCTGAACGAGCTGGTCGATCGCACCAAAGTCGATCCCGCGCTGGTCGAGGATGTGATCATGGGTTGCGTCATGCAGGTCGGCGAGCAGTCCAACAACGTCGCGCGCAACGCGATCATGGCTTCGAAGCTGCCGGAGAGCGTGCCGGGCACCTCGATCGACCGCCAGTGCGGCTCCTCGCAGCAGGCGCTGCACTTCGCAGCCCAGGCCGTGATGTCCGGCGCGATGGACGTGGTGATCGCCGCCGGCGTGGAATCGATGACGCGCGTGCCGATGGGCCTGTCGTCGCAGCTTCCCGCCAAGAACGGCTTTGGCAATTACAAGAGCCCGGGTATCGAGCAGCGTTATCCGAACATCGTGTTCAGCCAGTTCACCGGCGCCGAGATGATGGCCGAGAAGTACGGCCTCTCCAAGAACGAGCTCGACGAGTACTCCTACAACAGCCATCAGCGCGCGATCGCGGCGACGCAGGCCGGCCACTTCAAAAAGGAGATCGTGCCGCTCGAGATCACCCGCGCCGACGGCTCCAAGGACACCCACCACATCGACGAGGGTATCCGCTTCGACGCCACGCTCGACGGCATCAAGGGCGTCAAGCTGATCGCCGAGAACGGCAAGCTTTCCGCGGCCAGCGCCAGCCAGATCTGCGACGGCGCCTCCGGCGTGATGGTGGTGAACGAGCGTGGCCTCAAGCAGCTTGGCGTGAAGCCGCTGGCGCGCGTCCACCACATGACCATGATGGGGGGCGACCCCGTGATCATGCTCGATGCACCGCTGCACGCCACCAAGCGCGCACTGGAGAAGGCGGGCATGACGATCGACGACATCGACCTGTTCGAAGTCAACGAGGCCTTTGCCTCGGTGCCGACGGGGTGGCTGAAGACCACCGGCGCCGATCCGGAGCGTCTCAACGTCAATGGCGGCGCCATCGCGCTCGGCCATCCGCTCGGCGGCTCCGGCACCAAGCTGATGACGACGCTGGTGCATGCCCTGCATCAGCGCGGCAAGCGCTACGGCCTCCAGACCATGTGCGAAGGTGGTGGCATGGCCAACGTGACGATCGTGGAGCGGCTGTAAGCCGTTGCGTCGCTAATGGTGTCGTCCCGGCGAAGGCCGGGACCCATAACCACAGGCGCCTGTGGTTAAGCTGCGCAGGGGCGACATCGCGTTTCAACACTTGGGATCGGTGGCTATGGATCCCGGCCCCCCGTGCGCAATTGCGCACTAGGCCGGGATGACACCGTTTACGTTGCGAGATCTCGGCGATGACTCACCCCTCCATCCACGCCCGCGCCACACCCGACAAGATCGCCTATCAGATGGCCGGGACCGGCAAGGCGATCACCTATCGCGAGCTCGACGAGCTCTCGAACCAGGGCGCGCACCTTTTCCGCTCGCTCGGGCTGAAAGCCGGCGACCACATCGCTCTGCTGATGGAAAACCGCCTCGCCTTCATGGAGATTTGCTGGGCTGCGCAACGCAGCGGGCTCTATTACACCGCGATCAGCCGCTATCTGAAACAGGACGAGATCGACTACATTATCGCCGATTGCGGCGCCAAGGTCGTGATCACGACACCGAAATGCGCCGACCAGATCAAGGCCCTGATCAAGGGCGCACCCGGCGAGCCGGTCTTCTACATGATGGACGAGCCGCAAGCCGGCTTCCGCTCCTACGACAAGGAAGCCGCCGCGCAGCCGACAACGCCGATCGCCGACGAGGTCGCTGGCTATGACATGCTGTATTCGTCGGGCACCACCGGCCGGCCCAAGGGCATCAAGAAGGCGTTCGAGGGCAAGCCGATCGACGAGCCGAACGCGTTTCTGCGCGTGCTCTGCGCCAGCATGTGCGGCATGAACGCCGAGACTATCTATCTTTCACCGGCGCCGCTCTATCACGCCGCTCCCTTGCGCTTCAACATGATGGCGATCGTGCTCGGCGGCACCTCTATCATCATGGAGCACTTTGACGCCGAAGATTTCCTGAAGCTGGTCGAAAAATATAAGGTCACACAGTCACAGCTCGTGCCGACCATGTTCGTGCGCATGCTGAAGCTGCCGGACGAGGTCCGTAACTGCCACGACGTCTCGACGCTGAAGGGCGCGATCCACGCCGCCGCGCCCTGCCCGGTCGAAGTCAAGGCCAAGATGATCGAATGGTGGGGGCCGATCCTGATCGAGTATTACGCGGGCTCCGAAGGCAACGGCGTCACCGTCTGCAACTCGAAAGAATGGCTGGAGCACCGCGGCAGCGTCGGCCGCGCCGTGGTCGGCAAAATCAAGATTCTGGACGAGAACGACGAGGAGCAGCCGATAGGCGAGATTGGCACGGTCTATTTCGCCGATGCGCCGGTTTTCACCTATCACAACGATCCCGAGAAGACGAAGAAGGCCTACAACGCAAAAGGCTGGTCGACGCTCGGCGACGTCGGATATCTCGACAGTGACGGCTTTCTCTTTCTCACCGACCGCAAGTCCTACATGATCATCTCCGGCGGCGTGAACATCTACCCGCAGGAGACCGAGGACGTGCTCATCACCCACCCGGAGGTCGCCGACGTCGCCGTGTTCGGCGTGCCGAACGAGGAGATGGGCGAAGAGGTCAAGGCGGTGGTGCAGCCGCACGATCCCAAGCGCGCCGGCAGGGAGCTGGAGGCCGACCTGATCGCCTACTGCAAGAGCCGCCTCTCGACGATCAAATGCCCGCGCTCGATCGATTTCGAAGCCGAGTTGCCGCGCACGCCGACCGGCAAGCTGGTGAAGCGGCATCTGCGCGACAAATATTGGCCGAAGGCGGCAGCGAAAATCTAGCGCTTGCGCCTTGCTTCGTCATGCCCGGGCTCGTCCCGGGCATCCACGTTTTTGTGCTGATGTAAAGACGTGGATGGCCGGGACAAGCCCGGCCATGACAGTGCAATCTCAATCGAATAAGCTCGGCGTGTGGTTCACCAGCGCGCCTTCGATCTCCAACATCTTCAGCTTCGTCACCACGCCGCCATTCGCGGAGAAGCCGCCGGGCTTGTTGCCGGCCGCCAGCACGCGATGGCAGGGCACGACGATCGGGCACGGGTTGCGGCCGAGCGCCTGGCCGACGTCACGCGACAGCTCGACACCGCCGAGTTGCTTGGCGATGTCGCCATAGGTGACGGTCTTGCCCGGCGGAATGGTGCGGGCGATCGCGTAGACACCGCAGTTGAAGTCGGGCACGCCGTCGAGATCGAGCGGGATGTCGGTGAGGTCATCCGGCTCGCCCGCGAGCAGTTTTGTGATGCGGTCGATCGCCTGCTGCACTTCCGCGGTCGGCTCGGCTTCGCTGGCGTCGGCATGGCGCTGGCTGATGCGGGTGCGGATCTTCTGCTCACCGCCCATCGGCAGTTGCGTGCCGTTGATGCCGCGCGGACCCCAGGCAATGGCGCACAGGCCGATCTTGCTATCGAACAGGGCAAAATGCTGGTGGGTCATGGTTCGGTCCCTGGCTTGCGTTCCCTCGCATGCCCCCAATGTGAACTGAGCCCAAATCTAGGCTTGGAAATAGTTGCGATCCACCCGGTTTCCGGGAATCTTGCACAGGAGTTCCGCCTCTCCTTTTCGCGAGCCCAGAATGCAAAGCCTCCATGTCAACGGATACGACATGCCCTATCTCGACGTGGGCGAAGATCGAGGCCGGCCGCCGCTGGTCTGCGTGCATGGCTCGCTCAACGACTTCCGTGTCTGGGGCTGCGTGCTCGGGCCGCTGTCCCAGCGGCACCGGCTGATCTGCGTCAGCCTGCGGCATTTCTTCCCGGCGCAATGGGATGGCGTCGGCGACACCTATTCGATCGCCCAGCATGTCGACGACGTCATCGCCTTCATCGACCAGCTCGACCTCGGCCCGGTCGATTTGATGGGCCATTCCCGCGGCGGGCACATCTGCTTCCGCGTGGCGCAGCGGCGGCCGGAGCTGCTCCGGCGGCTGGTGCTGGCCGAGCCCGGCGGCGAGCTCGATGCGAGCCTCGACCCCGATTATGCCGGCGGCCCCTCGCCGCTGCTGGCGCGGTTCACGGCCTCGGCCGAGAAGATCGCGGCCGGCGACATCGACAGCGGCCTTGCGGTCTTCGTCGACACGCTTGAAGGCGCCGGCACCTGGCCGCGGCTGCCGGCGCTGGTGAAGCAGAATTTGCGCGACAACGCCTTCACGCTGATCGGCCAGGTCCGCGACGACCGCCCGCCATTCTCGAAGGCGGACGCGGAGTCCATCAAGATGCCGACGCTGTTCATCCTCGGTGCACGCACCAAGGGCCTGCTGCCGAAAGTGCTGCATGCGCTCGCGGCGCATGTGCCGTATTCCAGGACGACCGTCATCCCGAACGCAACGCACCCGATGTTCGAGCAGGCGCCGCAGAAATACTCCGCAGTGGTGCTGGATTTTCTGGCGGGCTGATCATGCAGACATTTCGCGTCAACGGTTACGACATGGCCTATCTCGAGGTGGGACGAGGCCCGCCGCTGGTCTGCGTGCACGGCACGCTCGGCGATTTCCGCACCTGGTATTCAGTGCTCGGCCCGTTGTCGAAATCGCATCGCGTGATCTCGGTCAGCCTGCGGCATTTCTTTCCCGAGCACTGGGATGCCGTCGGCGACGACTACAAGATGGCCCAGCACGTCGCCGACGTGATCGCCTTCATCGAGCAGGTCGAACCGGCGCCGGTCGATTTGATGGGCCACTCGCGCGGCGGCCACATCGCGTTTCGCGTAGCCCAGGCGCGGCCGGATCTGTTGCGCAAGCTGGTGCTGGCCGAGCCCGGCGGCGATCTCGATGCCAGCCTGCCGGTGCCTGCAGGCACGCCCGTGCATCCACCGCTGGCGGCGCGCACGGCGCGCTCGGTCGAGATGATCCGCGCCGGCGACATCGAGGGCGCGTTGCAGAACTTCTACGAAGGCATCGAAGGCGACGGTTCGTGGCGGCGCGTGCCGGCGGCGGCGAAGCAGCAATTGCGCGACAACGCGATCACCTTCCTCGGCCAGATCAACGAGCAGCGCAGGCCCTACACGCTCGCGGATGCGCACGCGATCACGACCCCGACGCTGCTGATCGGCGGCGGCGCGACGACGGGGAGCCTGTCGGTGATGTGGCGCGTGCTGGCCGCGCACATCGCGGGCGCCAAGACGGCCGTGATCCCCAAGGCCGGGCACTGGATGTTCGAGCAGGCGCCGCTGGAGTTCGGCGAGGCGGTGGTTGCGTTCCTGGCGGAGTAGGCGCGCCTCACACCTCTTTCTTTTTCCCTCGAAAACAACCCCATGCACAGTAGCCGAGCCCAGCAATATCAATGGCTTGGCTGAGGACAAAAACGGGGTCGGACGCCCCGTTGGTCGCGCTTGACGCCTTTATCCTCTCAGCGTATCTTCGCATACGGCATTCCGTATTCAATGTCATGGCTCTCGGAGCTGCCGGCGTGATCCCTCTCGACCCGCTTCCGAACTTGATCGACCAGGTCTATGCGCGGATCCTGGAGGCGATCTCCGACCGCACGCTGCAGCCCGGCCAGCGCATCCGCCAGAACGAACTCGCCGACAAGCTCGGCGTGTCGCGCCAGCCGGTGTCGCATGCGCTGCACCTGTTGCACCGGCAGGGGCTCGTCGCCGAGAGCGGCCGGCGCGGCTTTGAAGTCACCCAGCTCGATCCCGCACGCATCCGCCAGCTCTACGAGGTGCGCGGCGCGATCGATGCGCTGGCGGCACGGCTCGCCGGCGAACGCGCCGGGACCGATGCGGCGGGCCGCGCGCGGCTGGAGACGGCGCTCGCCGCCGGGCGCGGGATCGGTGGCACGACCACGCTCGCCGAGCTGATCGCGCTCGACGTCGAATTTCATCGCGCGATCTATCGGCTCGCCGGCAATCCCGTGATCGAGGAGACGATTGCACCGCAATGGCCGCACATGCGCCGCTCGATGGCGACGGTGCTGTCCGAGCTCGATTATCGCGGCAGCGCCTGGGCCGAGCATGCCGACATTGCCGGACACATTCTCGCCGGCGATGCGAAGGCGGCCGAACGCGCGGCGCTTGCACATGCGCAGACGGCAGGACGGCTGACCGAAGAGAGATTGAGGGCGACGGAAGAGGCGGCGGCGTAGGTCACGATCTCCGTCGCCGTCATGGCCGGGCTTGACCCGGCCATCCACGACTTTGTTCGACGCTGGAAGAACGTGGATGCCCGGGACAAGCCTGGGCATGACGAGAGAGAAAAAACGACAAAACAGGAGGACGACCCATGAAACTGTCCCAGGAGCAATTGGAGTTCTTCCACCGCGAGGGCTGGCTGTTCCTGCCCGAATTGTTCAGCCAGGAGGAGGTCGATCTCCTCGCGCGCGAGGCGGTTGCCATCTATGACGCGAACCGGCCGGAAGTCTGGCGCGAGAAGAGCGGCGCGCCGCGCACCGCCTTTGCCGCGCATCTCTACAACGAGGCGTTCGGCATCCTGGGTGCGCATCCGCGCATGATCGACCCGGTCGAGCAATTGTTCGGCGAGCAGGTCTACATGCACCAGTTCAAGATCAACGCAAAATCCGCCTTCACCGGCGACGTCTGGCAATGGCATCAGGATTACGGCACCTGGAAGCGCGACGACGGCATGCCCGAGCCGCGCGCGATGAACATCGCGATCTTCCTCGACGAGGTGATGCCGATCAACGGCCCGCTGATGCTGGTGCCGCAGAGCCAGAACGCCGGCGACCTCAAGGCCTCGCACGACCTTGCGACGACCTCCTATCCGCTGTGGACGCTGGACGAAGAGACCGTGACGCGGCTGGTCAAGCAGGGCGGCATCGTGGCCCCGACGGGAAAGCCAGGCGGCATGCTGATGTTCCACGGTAACCTCGTGCATGGCTCTAGCGGAAACATCACGCCCTATCCGCGCAAGATCGTGTACCTGACGCTGAACGCGGTCTCGAACTACATCCGCACCCCGACGCGGCCGGAGTACATTGCGCATCGCGATTTCGCGCCGATCAAGACGGTGGAGGACGACGCGCTGGTGCGGCTCGCCCGTGCGCCGCGGCAGGCGGCGGAGTAAGCGTAGTCGTGCAAGCATCTCAGGCGTCATGCCCGGGCTTGTCCCGGGCATCCACGTCTTGACACGATCGCCAGCAGTAAGACGTGGATGGCCGGGCCAAGCCCGGCCATGACGAACTGATAGAGACACGCGCCTCACGAATTTCTGTATCACCGGACCATCCCCATGAACCTCTTCCGCCTCCTCCAGGCCCGCGCTGCCGCCGGCAAGCCCGTCCGTGTCGCGCTGATCGGCGCCGGAAAATTCGGTTCGATGTTTCTGGCGCAGGTGCCACACACGCCGGGGCTGGAGGTGCCCATCATTGTCGATATCGATCGCGACCGCGCGCGCGAGGCCTGCCGAACGGTCGGATGGGACAAGGACCGCATCGCCGCCACCGTTTTCACCGATGACGGCGCGCGCGCCATTGCCGGTGGCGCGATGGACGTGGTGGTGGAGGCGACCGGCAATCCGGCCGTCGGCATCAGGCACGCGCGCGCGGCAATCGCGGCGGGCAAGCATATCGTCATGGTCAATGTCGAGGCCGACGTGCTGGCGGGTCCGCTGCTCGCCGAGGAAGCCCGCGAGGCCGGCGTGGTCTATTCGCTCGCCTATGGCGACCAGCCGGCGCTGACCGCGGAGATGGTGGATTGGGCCCGCGCCACCGGCTTTCACGTCGTCGCCGCCGGCAAGGGGACAAAGTATCTGCCGGCCTATCACGACGTGACGCCGGATGGTGTCTGGCAGCATTACGGGCTGACCGCGGGCGAGGCGCAATCGGCCGGGATGAATCCGCAGATGTTCAACTCCTTCCTCGACGGCACCAAATCGGCGATCGAGATGGCCGCGATTGCGAACGCCTGCGGACTGGACGTGCCTGCGGAGGGTCTGCTGTTTCCGCCCTGCGGCGTCGACGACCTGCCGCATATCATGCGGCCGCGCAGCAAGGGCGGCGTGCTGGAGCGATCGGGCGTCGTGGAGGTGGTCTCCTCGCTCGAGCGCGACGGAAGGCCGGTGTTTCGCGATCTGCGCTGGGGCGTGTACGTCGTGCTGGAGGCGCCGAACGACTACGCCGCCGACTGCTTCAGGCAATACGGCCTGAAGACCGACGGCAGCGGACGGTACGCGGCAATGTACAAGCCCTATCATCTGATCGGCCTCGAGCTGAACATCTCGGTGCTCTCGGCCGCGCTACGCGGCGAGCCGACCGGGCAGCCCCATGGCTTCCGCGGCGACGTCGCCTCCGTGGCCAAACGCAATCTGCGCGCCGGCGAGATGCTGGATGGCGAAGGCGGCTACACGGTGTGGGGCAAGCTGGTGCCGGCCGCCGCGAGCCTCAAGGCCGGCGCGCTGCCGATCGGGCTGGCGCATCGGCTGAAGCTGAAGCACGACGTGGCCCATGGCGAGGTCGTGCGCTGGAGCGATGTCGAGTTTGACGCAGGCAACGAGACGGTCAAGACGCGGAAGGCCATGGAAGCGGCTTTCGCAAGCGCAGAGTAGGCCGAGCATTCATAAATAGAGATTCATTGGTGCGGCCTGAGCGATCTCCGCTGGCCGACGCTTTTTGGACTCAAGCTGAACATCGACTCAGGTCAGCTATGAGCCAACACGCGACTTTGTGCGGAGTCGGTTTACCCGAGGTTAGGGCTTAGTACTGCACAACTGAGACGTGCCGAACCGGAGCGATAAACGTTCGTCCATGCGAACGCCGCCCCGGATTGTGTTTTTACACGAGAAGGCTGGTATGAAGCTCTTGTCTGTCGTGTTCCTTGCTGGCCTGAGCGGGACGGCACTAGCTCAACAAGAAGCTGTTGAGGTCGGCAAAGCGATGACTGAGCTGCTCAAGCCTTACAGGGAATGCCTTAAAGCCAAAGTCGCTAAGGCAACGTCCAAGGAGCAAGCTCAGCTTACCGTTCAGGAAGCGTGCGCAGATTTGCGCCTCAACCTGAATCCTATCCCCCATCTTACAACGCTGACCAAGCCGCCGATGGTGCATTGAAGATGACGCAAGTAGGAGCCTATTATGACTACACTGGCGAGGTTCGCGCCTTTCACCAAGGGCTAAAAGATCAAGCTAACGAACGCAAAACGCGTCCTTGACAAGTCAGTTGCAATACCAAGGTCAGCTTCGGGTCACTTGCAGTCGTAGCCCGAGCGCCGTGGGGGGCAGCTTCTAGAATCGAGGGTACAAAAAGGCCGGCGACATGCCCTTTATCCTGTTGGACATAGATGCGTGGGGCGCATTTTGGCTATTGTTATACGCTGAGGCCGCCAGCCTTAAGGCCAGAACGCACGATCTGTGGTTCTGGGTCATAGCGGTGTTCATTGCCTATTTGGGCTTCGAATACGCCCGGGCTCACTTTCGGCAACGCGGTCGGGCAAGTGACCGAGATTGAGTTTTCAAAGCTCGAATGCGCGAGATCAACTAGCGTTCTTTGAAGATAAACGCGCAAGGCTAGATGTGTGACACCGGCCGACGTCAGCTGTGGGTCAAAAGCGGTCCTCCACCGGCTGCGCGCGGCAGGTCAGCTATGGGCCATAACCGGACATGCCGCCTTTGCTCGCGTCATCACTTATGCCTTGCGCGCGAGGAATGATGACGCCTCATCGAGCACCGCCGCTCGGCGCGTCTGACGTCGGGGATCGACGCTCGTTTGACATCGCTGCTGGCTTCCGCGGCTGTTGATATGGCCGCAACTCGCCCGCCTCTGCGAACACGAAATTAAAGCACTGATCATCGATGGTCAGGCGGCTTTTGGACGGCTCGTGCACTAGGGTGCTTTTCATTTCCCAATGCACGTCTGAGGGTCGAATGCCGGGGCCAAACACGATGAAGTTGCTAAATTGAGACGCCCAATTCAGGCGGTTGCGATCGTTCGTAGGAAGAACTGATTGGGTACAAGTCTTGGTGATGATATCGTCGCCCCAACCCTCTTGCAGCACCACGATATCATTGCCCCACCCCAGATGCAGAACATGGTCACCACTGCCCGGGTTGACGATGTCATCTCCCCAGGAGTCATCTAATACGTTGTTGGCCTTGCCGAGCACGAAGAACTGATTGCCGAAGGCGCATTTCAGATTACCGCCGTCGGCGTGGCCGGCGAAGTAAAAGCCCTTACAATCGCTACCGCTATCGACCGTGCCTACTGCAGCTTCCGGGTTGAATAAATAGCGGGGGCCTATCGGCGCCCTCGGATCGGGACCGCGCCCTCCATTTGGAAACAGCGTTGGAAGTTTGTGGTCCTTCATCAAATCGATCAGAATTTTCATGGTCGGCCGGAATTCGGCAGGCGCTCGATCCATCGCGGCCTCGTAACGCGCGATGGCTTCTGCCGGCGTGGCCGAGAGCAAGACGCGGACCTCAGCGGGATGCAGGATCGGTGCTGGATCGCGCATGTAGTGGATGCGAGAGGGCGGGATCGAAAAGTATGTACCAGCGTCATAGCTGCCCTGAAAACTCGTTTCGGCCAAACCAGACTCCTGCTGCGCCGCAGCTAGAAAGTCGCGGTAGTGACCGTCCATGTAGCGCACGTTTTCGCCAGCCCCCTCCCACTTATAAGCCGATACGGGACATGATGAGCGGTTGACGATATCTACATCAGCGGGCGCGCCGCTGACGCGCTGCTCGTCACGTCCGAAGAGGATGATTTTTTGCAACCTTGCACCCGACTGCAACTCGATGCGCCACAGACTGGGCTTGAAGGAACTAAGGGCAAGCACCACCGGCTCATCGGTTGGTCCGATAACGATGCGGCCGGAGCCGGAGTATGAACCGATGAGATGTAACTCGGCAGCTTGGCCTGTCGGTACTATCTCGTTGAAATAGCCCGCATCCCTGTTGTCTCGCAGCAGGGGAGTGATCGAGGTCGGCGGATGCGAGAGCGGCAGGCTAGTACAGCTGGGCTGCGCCTCCGCTATGAGTGGATTAGCTGCGCATATGCCAACAACAAACAACCAAAGCGGCAGGTATCGCATTCGCGGATGTCCTCGAAACTGGGTCTGAAGATCATCGGCTGAATATGGTTAGAAGCGGGCGGACTCGAAAAGGACCAAATGAACTAGCGTTAATGGGGAGTATCTGAATATCAACGCGATGTCCGCAACGGGTCAAAAGCCGCTATTGCACTTTGGACCGGATACGCCCCCTATGTGGCCAACAGCAGCCACGCTAAATCTCTTCGACACGGAGCGGCACAACTGTTTCCGCTGCATGATTTCTCCCGGGCCAATTTCCCCAAACGACTCTAGCGTCGAAATTCCTACCGTGGCAGCGAACGTTTATCACATCGCCCACAATAGGCGCGCGCCCCTCAAAATAGTTCTCATCGCGACCAAGCTCCTTCTCGGTCACAAGGTCTCCTGATTTCAGAATAATTCGTTTGACCCAGTACGGCACGCCGCAATCCTTTTCTCGGGCGGAGGCGATCGACGCAAACGGAAGAGCGGCCATATCGCGAGCGACGAAACAATCCACCAAAAGCCAAGGAGGCATAGCCCAAACCAAAGATGATGCGCACCTTGGCTGACCGACCCCAGAAAGCATCTTACGCCTGTCGGTGGACATAGCGCGTTTGAAACACGAACCAGCCAGGTTGCTGGCGTCCAAACGATCAAGAAAAAGGGCCGTATCACTTCATGACTTAAAGCACCTGCTGCTATCATGCCTGAGGCGCAGAGTAGTCCGACCAGCAAGTGCAAAATCAGTCGCATTCGTGTTGGCAACCTCGCTCTCGGTCTAAGGAGAATAGCAAGAACGAGACTATGTCCGCTACGATCAAAAGCTGCAATTGCGCTTTGTGCCGGACACGTCCGCCATGGGTCAGAACGGACATCGCGAGCGCGCCGTGATAGAGCCAATGCACGTTAGCCGCTACGAGAAAGAACATGCCACGCCCACTCACCCCCGCAGAGCGTGATCTGGTTATCTTTATTTTAGGTCAGCATTCATCCTTGCAAGACCATTTTGGCCTCGTCGAGGACATGAACGACGGTGGGATGGGTAGCCTTCTTTTTGTCGGTGCGGCAGACCGGCGTTTCGGCCGATGCATTGGCGAATGCGAACTCGACGATGCCGATGGAGTGCTAGTATCGGTCGCGTTGAACCTCGATCAGCGCGACGAGCTATTTGAGCTTGATCTCTGGAAAGTCGACTTTTCGCCGTTACAGAGGATCGCCGCCCTAAGTGATGTCCGACCCTCACGGTGGTTGCGACAGAAGCTCAGATAAGCCAGACTTGAAGCCGTTCGAACTGGCTCGGCCAGAGGACCGCTCCCGATCTGACAAACACCCCGGAATATCCGCTTTGGTTCTCCGTCAGGGCAGCAGCCGCTCTTGCTTCGCCTGCCTGAACCACTTCCGGAACATGTCCTCGGTGTCCATCATCTCGGTGAAGCCAGCGCGGTTGATCTTCACGGTCGAGACGATCGAGGGCGGACCGGATTCGGTCTGGCCGTAGCGCAGGCTGTAATCGGCGTATTGGAAGGAGAGGCCGACGAATTCGGCCAGCGCAGGCGATGCCAGGTCGTGCTTGCGCCGCAGCGCATCCCAGGGGCCGCTCCATAATGGAGACTCCCTGGCGAGCGACAGCGGGACCGGCTTGCCGGGCTTCATCCCCAGCGCATCGGCGACCGCAGGCCAGATGTTCTCCCAGGTGAAGACGTCGCCATTGGTCACGTTGAAGGCCTCGTTGCGCGCGGCCTGGGCCTCCCCCGACCAGGCGATCGCGCGGGCGAGGAGATCGACATCGACGGCCTGCGCGACGCGCGCGGCGCCGCCGGGAAAATCGAGCGGCCTACCCTGCTCCCGCAGCATCGCGGCGTAGACGCCGAGCGGTGGAATCAGGTCCATGGCGCCGCCCATGGCGAGGCCGACGATCAGCACCGGCCGCAGGATGCTCCAATGCCAAGCCTTGCCGGCTTGGAGGTCGCGCAAGAAGTTTTCCTGCGCCCAGTAGAAGTTGGGCTGCTCGTACATTTCGGAGCGGCCTTCGCGGGCCGGCACGGTCAAGGGGCGCACGTGGACACCGTAGGCCTTGGTGCCCTGCAGCAGAGCGACGTGCCTGAGGTCGGGCGCCACGGGCTCGAGCGCGCCCATCAGATTGCGCAGCATCAGGTCGTTGGTCTTGATCTGCTGCGGGTCACGCCAGCCGTCGACGAGCTGCGGCGCCTCGTAGAGCGCGGCGTAGATCAGATGCGTGGCGCCGCTCAATTCCGAGGCGGCACGCCGGCAATCCGCTGCGCTGGTCAGGTCGATCGGGACATGGCGAGCGCCGTAGAGATCGCGCGGCTTCCGCCGGGACAGGGCAATGACATCGCACCCGCCCGACTTGCCGAAGTGTCGCAACGCGGCATTGCCGACGAGACCGCTCGCTCCGGCAACCACGACCTTTTTGCCTGTCATTCGCAACCCTCCTGGTTTTTGCGTGAGTGAATAGCAGATCGTTGACAGGCACGACTTGCGTCACGCCGGCGTTCGCACCTGCGAGGCGCCCATGAGACTTGAGACGTGGGACTTGATTCCGGCGAAGCGCCCGGTCATCCTCGCCCGCGGAACCGCAACGATCGGAATTCCATCTACGAG